>NZ_MWIG01000509.1:0-18409 GCF_002156145.1 Streptomyces sp. NRRL B-24572
ACCTCCACGCGCGCGCGTGGGTGGCCGACGCCGCGCGCCTCCTGCGTCTCACCCTCGAGGCGCTGGCCACCGAACTGGTGACGTCCATGCTCGCCGGCGGCGGCATCGTCCTGCGAGACGGGCGGCTGCACGCAGCGGCCGACCACACCCCCGTGGCGGCCGAGTCGCTGCGTGTGCCCTACCCGCGCGCGTGGCCGGCCGTGGAGCCACGCTGAGCCACGCGGACCTCCGGGTCACCAGTCGATGTGCGCGGCGATCCATGAGGCCAGGCCGTCCTCGTCCTCGGCGGGCGGAAGTCCGGGACCGGAGTCGAGGCGTGCAGGACAGCTGCAGGTGGGTGAGGTAGCCGTACGGGCCGTTGTCGGCCGCCGGTCCGAGCACCAGGGCGTGCGTGGCGGTGCGCCAGATCCGGTGCGTCAGGGGCGGCCCGGTGACGAGGCTTTCGGCGGACAGGACCGTCCGCTCGGGCGGTGTGCCGAGGTGGTCGGTCACCGCCCGTGCGGCCCGCGCGAGGACGGCCTCGCACGCGTCGACGGTGCTCGGCCTGCTGCCGCTCCAGCCGGGCTGCTCCTGCCAGCGGTCCACGAGGCCGTACAGCCACGAGGCGTTGGCCATGTCCCCGTCGTGCGGGTCGACGGGGTACACCTCCCCGAAGACCAGGAAGGTCCGGGCCTCGGGGCATCCGAACGGGCTGACCACATCCGTACAGAGCACGTGGCCGTGCGCGGTGCGGAAGGACTCGCAGACGAGCGCGTCCTCCCAGGCCCAGCCCCGGCGTCGCACTTCCGCTTCGACGGCGTCGACGTCGTCCGGGACGGGGGGCACGGCCGGCAACGCCACGAGCTCGGCGACGGCCTCGGTCGTCAACGGCCGGTGGGCGAGGGCACGAACGGGAACGGACATGTGGATCACAGTAGAACGGCCCGGCGAGCGCGCCGACGGCCGGGGAGGCCGCCCGGCGGTGGCTACCGCCGTCCCGTGCCGGAGCGTTCCTTCCACCGGGCGGTGAGGACCTGGCCGAGGGCCAGCACGCTGAGGCCGAACATCAGGACCCCCAGGGGGACATGGAGGGCCGGCTTGTGCGCGATCCCCAGCACCACCTGCATCGAGGAGAGGACGAGGAAGCCGGTCGAGTAGAGGACCGGGCGGGGCGAGCCACCGCCCGGCTTCCAGGCCAGGACCGCTGCCAGCACGTACAGCATGGTCGCGCCGTACGTCACGCGCGCGCCGACGCTGTGCAGCACCTCGGTGTGGGGCGAGGCCAGCAATAGTCCGGCGGTGGTCGCCTGGAAGAAGAGGGTGAGGGTCTGCAGGGCGATCGAGACCTGCAGGAAGGTGCTGCTGCCGGCGCCCCGAACTGCCGTGGTCTGTGCGGTGGTGGCCATGACGTGGTCCTTTTCTTCTGCCTCGCGGCGGTGGCTCGATAGTGTCTCGTCTGTTCGACGACGCAGGGCCGTGAAATGTGAGGCCGGGCCGACCTCCCCTTCCGACGGGGTGCTTCGTCGAGCGGACGCAGGGCCGAGAGCGTCATCGCACGAGACGAACCAGGGAGCAGTCGCGATCATGAGCACCCCCACCACCGAGCCGGGGCACGTCCTGTCCGAGCCGGACCTGAGCGTGGTCGTCGGTGAGCGGCGCCGGCTGATCAACCTCGGCTACCGGCTGCTCGGTTCGCTGTCCGAGGCCGAGGACGCCGTGCAGGAGACGTACGCCCGCTGGTACGCGATGTCGCCCCGGCAGCGGGGGGCCGTCGACTCGCCCGGGGCCTGGCTGACGACGGTGGCCGGCCGGGTCTGCCTGGACATGCTCGGCTCGGCGCGGGTCCGGCGCGAGCGCTACGTCGGGCCGTGGATACCCGAACCGCTGCCCGACCGCTCGGAGTGGGCCGTTGCGCACACGGACGGCGACCGGTCCGAGACCGTCGACCCCGCCGACCGGGTCACCCTGGACGAGTCGGTGAACATGGCGTTCCTCGTCGTGCTGGAGTCGATGACGCCGGCCGAACGCGTGGCGTTCATCCTGCACGACGTCTTCCGGTACCCCTTCGCCGAGGTCGCCGAGATCGTCGGCCGGTCCCCCGCGGCCTGCCGGCAGCTGGCGTCCTCGGCCCGTCGCCGCATCGGCTCCTCCCGGTCTCCGGCCGCGCCGATGGCCGGACAGGCCGCTCTGGTACGGGACTTCAAGGAGGCGTGGGAGGCCAAGGACATCAAGGCCCTGGTCGACCTGCTCGACCCCGGGGCCACGATGACTGCCGACGGCGGCGGCCTGGTCGGCGCCGTGCTGCGTCCGGTCGAGGGCAGCAGGCTCATCGCCCAGTACCTCGTCCACATCGCCGACAAGGCCCCCGGGCTCACCCTCCTGGAGCGGACGGTCAACGGTCGGCCCGGCCTCGTGGCGCAGAACGCCGGTGTCACCGCGACCGTGGCGGCGTTCGACCTCGCCGACGGCCGCATCACCCGCATCTGGGCGGTCCGCAACCCGGAGAAGCTCCGCCCGTGGACGGAGGACGGAGCGAGCTGACCCGTCAGGCGGGAGGCGAGAGCCGCTCGCGCACCCACGCGGGATCGGGGTTGGTGAACGGCCGGCCCGCCACGACGACCGTCGGCACGGTCTCGTTGCCGTCGTTCGCCGCCCGCACGACCGCCGCTCCGTCCGGGTCGCGCCAGATGTTCACCCAGTGCGCCTGGCGGGCGCGGCGGCCCAGCCGGATGCGCAGCCTCACGCAGAACTTGCACCCCGGCCGCCAGTAGACGATCGGCCGGCCGTCGACCGCGCTGCGGCGTTGCGCCTCCACCACGCCGGTCGACCTCGGGAAGATCAGCGGCGAGTTCACCACCGCGAGCAGCAGGAACACCAGGAGGAGCGCTGCGCCTTGGCCGGGGCTGCCCCCGGTGATCGGTCCGATCGCGACGAGCGAGCCGCTGATGACCATCAGCGTCGGCAGGATCCAGGCACGTATCACGAGAGCACAGCCTACCGAGGAGAACATGCCGTACGCGGACCGCCCTTGACCACGACGATGGTGTTGCCGTTGCGGTCGACGACCGCGACGGACACCCGCTGGTCCTCCTTCTCGGCGGCGTCGAGGGTCGCCTGCGCGGCCTTGGTGGCGGCCTCGATCGTCAGTTCCTCGGGCATCGGCCCCCTCGGGGGCTCGGGGAGCTGTGCCGTTCCCGCTTCGACATCCATCCTGGTGCCGGTCACGGCCCTCTCCGATCGGCCTGCAGGCTCCGGCCGGCGCACCCGGCGGAGGACACGGGGGTCAACCGACCGGACGATGCGGAACGGACTCGTCCGGCTAGCCTGGGCTCGGGAGAACGATCGGCGGCGAGGAACGGACGGTGCGGATGGACAGGCGGTCGCCGATCGACGCGGAGGCGCCCGACCCGGACGCCGGTTGGCTCGCGACCGTGATGCACGTGGCGTTCTTCGTCCTGCTGTGCTCCTCGCTCACCCGGTACCTGATCGTCCACCCCGACGCCCCGGGCACCCCCTGGGTGATCGCCCTCGCCGTCGTGCTGGCGCTGCTCTACGTGCTCGGTCCGGTCCTCGGCCCCCGCCAGGCCGACGGGCGCGGCGGCAGGGCCGACGGGCGCCGCACCACCCCCACCACGGCCCACGGACTGTGGCTGGCGGCCGTCATCGGGGCCTGGCTCACCCTCGTGGCCCTGGCACCGAGCTTCGGCTGGTGCGCGGTGCCGCTCTTCTACACGGGCCTGCGGTCCCTGCGTACCCGGTCCGCGATCATCCTCGTCGCCCTGCTCACCGTGTTCGTCGTGGGCGCGCAGGTGAAGCTGCGGCTGCGCTTCGGCTTCGACCCGAACCTGATGTTCGCGCCGCCCGCCGTCGCCGCCGTCGCCACCGCCGTCTTCATCTACTCCCAGCGCCAGGCCGACCGGCTGCGGACCGTCATCGTCGACCTCGTCCGCACCCGCCGGGAGCTGGCCGCGACCGAGCGCCGCGAGGGCGCCCTCGCCGAACGGCAACGCCTGTCCATGGAGATCCACGACACCCTCGCGCAGGGCCTGTCCAGCCAGCAGATGCTGCTGCAGGCCGCCGACCGGCTCTGGGACACCGACCCGGCCGCCGCCCGCCGCCACGTCCGTACCGCCGGGTCCGTCGTCGAGCGGAACCTCGCCGAGGCCCGCCGCTTCGTCCACGACCTCGCGCCCGCCGACCTCGCCGGGGGCGGCGGACTCGACGACGCGCTGCGCACCCTCGCCGAGCGGGAGTCCTCCGACGCCCTCCGGGTCCGCTTCCACCAGGACGGCACGCCCGCCGCCGCCCTCCCCGACCGCGTACAGGCGGCGCTGCTGCGGATCGCCCAGGGCGCGCTGGCCAACATCCGCGAGCACGCCGACGCCGGCACCGCGACCCTGACCCTCAGCCATCTGGACGACCAGGTCGTCCTGGACGTCGCCGACGACGGCCGCGGCTTCGACCCGGTCGAGAGGCCGGGCGGCGTACGCGGTCACGGGCTGCCCGCCATGCGCGCGCGTGTCCGGCAACTCGGCGGCACCCTCACCGTCGAGTCGGCGCCCGGCGAGGGGACGGTCCTGACGGCCGTCGTCCCCCTGTCGCCACCGCCGTGACACCGGCGGGGCCCGTCCTTGCGGGGGTCTTTTCGGGGGTCCTTGCAGGGGTCCTCGCGGAGGTCCTTTCGGGGCCCCGAGGGTCCTTGCGGAGGGACCTCGCGGGGCGGGCCGGCCCCCACCGCCGTTCGGGCCGCGCCCGTTCCGGTGGAATGGCCGAACTGTGCGTAGACCAGATAGGTGCCTGAGGCATGTAGTGGAGACGGCACCACCGTCCCTGCCACCGATTCGCACCCAGCGAGGCCCCCGTGACGAAAGCCGTGACGAAAACCGTGGCGTTCCCCCAGGACCGAACCTGCCCCTACCACCCGCCCACCGCCTACCCCCGGACCGAGGAGGAGCGCCCGCTGTCGCGGGTCACCCTGTGGGACGGGAGGCCGGTGTGGTTCGTCACCGGCCATGCGGCCGCCCGCACGCTCCTCGCGGACCAGCGGCTGTCCACCGACTCCACCCGTGACGGCTTTCCGATGCCGACGGAACGTGCCATGGCCGTGCGCAGCCGCCGACGCGCGGCGCTGCTCGGCTGGGACGACCCCGAGCACAACGCCCAGCGCCGGCTGCTGATCCCCAGCTTCACCCTCAAGCGTGCCGAGACCCTGCGGCCCCGCATCCAGGAGACCGTGGACCGGCTCCTCGACGCGGTGGAGGCGCAGGGACCACCGGCCGAGCTGGTGAGCGCATTCGCGCTGCCGGTGCCCTCGATCGTCATCTGTGACCTGCTCGGGGTTCCGTACGAGGACCACGACTTCTTCGAGGAGCAGTCGCGACGGCTGCTGCGCGGCCCGACGGCCGCGGACACCGAGGACGCGCTCGCGCAGCTGGAGGGCTACCTCGGCGGCCTGATCGACCGCAAGCGGCTGAAGCCCGGCGACGGCGTCCTCGACGACCTGGTGGCACGCGGGTCCGGGGACGGCGGTCCCGAACGCGAGGAGCTGGTGCAGCTCGCCACGATCCTGCTGGTGGCCGGGCACGAGACCACGGCGAACATGATCTCCCTGGGTACGTACACCCTGTTGCGCCACCCGGAGCGGCTGGCCCAGCTGCGGGCGGATCCCGGGCTCGTGCCCACCGCCGTCGAGGAGCTGCTGCGGTTCCTGTCGATCGCCGACGGGCTGCTCCGCGTGGCGCGCGAGGACATCGATGTCGCCGGGACGGTGATCCGTGCGGGCGAGGGCGTGGTCTTCTCGACCTCGGTCATCAACCGGGACGCGTCCGCCTACAGCGATCCGGACACCCTCGACTGGGCCCGGTCCGCCCGCCACCACGTGGCGTTCGGTTTCGGCATCCACCAGTGCCTCGGGCAGAACCTCGCCCGCGCGGAGCTGGAGATCGCGCTCGGGACGCTCCTGCGCCGGCTGCCGGGGCTCCGGCTGGCCGTGCCCGCCGAGGAGGTCCCGTTCAAACCGGGCGACACGATCCAGGGGATGCTCGAACTCCCCGTCACTTGGTGAAAGGAGCGGTACGGATGCGGATCTCGATCGACGGGAACGTCTGCATCGGCGCGGGGCAGTGCGCGCTGACCTCCCCGGACGTCTTCACCCAGGACGACGACGGCTTCGGAACGGTCGTCCCGGGCCGGGAGGACGGCACCGGAACGCTGGTCCGCGAGGCGGCCCGCGCCTGCCCCGTACGGGCGATCACCCTCCACGACCCCGCCGACGAGGCACGCACATGACGGCGGTCCGCGGCTGACGAGGAGTCGGCGCCGCCGTGCTCGCGGCGCCGGCTCCTGCGCACGGATATCGGGACGCGGTACGGACACGCCGTACCGCACACTCCGCAGATGATCGTTCTGCAGCCCGTCCTGGAGGTCCGCGCCCCCGCCGGCTCGCCCTCTGGCCGGTCTCGGCATCCGTGCCGTACGGTTTCCTGCCCCTCAGCGGCGCGCTCGACGCCGCCGAGGTCGGTACGGCGGTGATGCGCATCGCCGACACCAGGACCGGTGTCACCCTGCTCCCCGGCTGCTGCAAGGGCCTGGAGGAACGGCGCGACTGGTTCGCGGTCCTCGACGGCGACGGCTGGGCCTCCTTCGGTCACCACCCCTCGCCGCTCGCCGAGCGCCCCGGGAACGACGTACGGCTGACCGTCGACGCGGAACAGGACGACAGCCCGGTGATCGACGTACCGGTCGCCGAACCGCGCCACCCGTGTTCCCCGTCCACTCATTGAGCTCCCTATGGGAGGCATTGGTTTCTTCATTGGAAACCTATGGGTCGCCGACCTAGTGTCGAGGACGTCGTCGCACTGACGATCTCGCCGCGGAACGTCACTCGGGCCAGAGTGTCGGTGTGCGCATTCCCGTCTCCGGGCCCCGACCGGGTCCGCCACCCCTGGAGCTCCTCCATGTCGAAGATCCTTTTCGTGATGACCGGTGCCGACCACTGGACGCTGGCCGACGGCACCAAGCACCCGACCGGTTTCTGGGCCGAGGAGGCCGTCGCACCGTACGAGGCGTTCAAGGCCGCCGGGCACGAGGTCGTCGTCGCCACCCCGGGCGGTGTCGTCCCGACCGTCGACGCGGGCAGCCTCACACCTGAGGCCAACGGCGGCCAGGAGGGCGCCGACAAGGTCGCCGCGACGCTCGCGTCCATCGGCGAGATCAAGAACCCGATCAAGCTGGAGAACGCCCGTCTGGCCGATTACGACGCCGTCTTCTACCCCGGTGGCCACGGCCCCATGGAGGACCTCGCCGTGAACGCGACCTCCGGCAGGCTGCTGGTCGACGCCCTGGACTCGGGCAAGCCGCTGGGCGTCGTCTGCCACGGCCCGGCCGCGCTCCTCGCCGCCACGAACGCCGACGGCGCGAACGCCTTCGCCGGCCGCAAGGTCGCCGCCTTCACCAACGCCGAGGAGACCCAGGCCGGTCTCGCCGACCGGGCGAAGTGGCTCCTCGAGACCCGGCTCGTCGAGGCCGGCGTGGACGTCCAGGTCGGCGAGCCGTGGGCGCCGCACGTCGTCGTCGACGGCAACCTGGTCACCGGTCAGAACCCGTCCTCCTCCGCCCCGCTCGCCGCGGAGCTGCTCAGGAAGCTGGCCTGACCGCCTCCGTGCGGACCGGGTCGACGAGGCCCTCGCGCCACCCCGCCCCGGAGCTCGCCGGGGCGGGGCTTTCCGGGCCTGGACAGGGCCGCCCCACGTCGCTAGCCTCCTCCCCACTTACTCACTTAGTTGACTAGCTGCGGAGATGTATATGAAGTCCTTCCGTCAGGCCGTCGAGGCGAACGACCACGCGGCCATCGAGGCGCTGCTCGCCGAGGACGTCGTCTTCACCAGCCCCGTGGCCTTCAAGCCCTACCCCGGCAAGGCGATCACCGCGGCCATCCTGCGCGGGGTCTCCCGGGTCCTCACCGACTTCCGCTACGTCCGGGAGATCAACGGCGAGGACGGTCGCGACCACGCCCTCGTCTTCGAGGCCCGGGTCGGCGACCGTGCGATCACCGGCTGCGACTTCCTCCACCTGAACGAGCAGGGCCTCATCGACGACTTCATGGTCATGGTCCGGCCGCTCTCCGCCGCACAGGCCCTGTCCGAGGCGATGGGCGCGCAGTTCGACCGCATCGCGGCCGAGGCCTCCGGCGCGGCGCAGGCGGACGGGGCGTGAGCAGCGACCACGACGGGACGCCTGTCTGAGCCCCCGCCCTCCGGCAGGCGGGGACGCGAAACCTGGATACTGGCACGATGCCGCTGACCCCGCCCGCCCCGGAGCCCGAGCCCATATCGGCCGACCCGCCGCACCGCACGGACCGCACCCTGCTCACCCAGTCCTGGCTCGACCTGGCGTTCCTGCACTGGCCCGCGGACCCGGCCGAGGTGGCCCCGCTCCTTCCGGCCGGGACCGTGCCCGACACCCTCGACGGGGTCACCTACGTCGGCCTCGTCGCCTTCCGGATGCACCGCGTCGGCTGGTTCCGGCTTCCCGGGCTCCCCTACCTCGGGAGCTTCCCGGAGACCAACGTGCGCCTGTACTCCGTGGACGGACACGGGCGCCGCGGTGTCGTGTTCCGCTCGCTCGACGCGTCCCGCCTCCTTCCCGTGACCGTCGGGCGGTGGGCGTTCCGCATCCCCTACGTGTGGTCGAAGATGACCGTCCGGACCGACGGCCCCACCGTCACGTACACCAGCAGGCGGCGGTGGCCGGGGCCGCGCGGGGCGCACAGCGCGATCAGCGTGGACATCGGCGAGCGGGTCGAGGAGCCCACCGCGCTCGAACACTTCCTGACCGCCCGCTGGGGCATGCACAGCTCCTTCCGCGGGCGCCCCCTCTACCTCCCGAACACCCACCCCCGCTGGCCGCTGCACCGCGCCCGCCTCGTCAGCTGCGACGAGTCCCTCCTCACCGCGGCCGGCCTCCGCCGCCCCCTCGGGGAGCCCGTGAGCGTGCTGTACTCACCGGGCGTTCCGGTCCGCTTCAGCGGCCCGCCACGGCTCCCGCGGACCGTGTCCGTCCCGCGCCCGAGGGCGGGCGGCGGCTGAAGCGCCCTCAGCTCAGATACACGGCCACCAGCGTGGCGAAGTCCTCCGGGCTGAGGACCTCGACGCCCAGTTCCTGGGCCTTGACGGCCTTCGAGCTCGGCTTGCCGTTCGCGGACGGCGCCGCGACCAGGTACGTGGTCCTGGAGTTGACGCCGCTGCCCACGCGCCCGCCGGCCTTCTCGATGAGCGCGCCCATCTCGGAGCGCCCCCAGCCGTCCAGCGGACCGGTCATCTTCCCCGTCACGACGACGGTCTTCCCGATCAGCGGGCCGTCGACCGCGTCCTCGGCCTTCTCCGGCCGCGGCTCGGTCATGCCGACGCCCGCCGCGATCAGCTTGTCGATCACGGGGGCGAGCACGGAGACCTGCTCGACGATGACCGGCGCCTTCTCCGGGCCTATGCCCTCGACCTCCTGCAGGGCTTCGGCGTCGGCCGCGCGGATGGCCTCCATCGTGCCGAAGTGCGCGGCGAGGCGCCGGGACATGCTGCGGCCGGTGCCCGGCACGCCGAGCGCGCAGAAGACACGGCTGAGGGGACGGGACTTGGCGAGCCGGATCTGCTCGGCCAGTTTCGCGCCCCGCTTGGCGCTGCCGGAGGCAGCGGTGAGCTGCTCCTCGGTGAGGGTGAACAGGTCGGCGACGTCACCGACGACCCCGGCGGCGATCAGCGCGTCGACGTACTTCCGGCCGAGGCCGTCGATGTCGAGGATGTCGCGCCCGGCGACGTACTCGATCAGCGGGGCGAGCGCGCAGGCGGTGCCCTTCGCGCAGCGCCACCGCTCCTGGCTCTTGTCGATCTCCCCGCCGCAGTTCGGGCACTCCTCGGGCAGGGGTACGGGCACGGCACCCTGCGGGCGGAGCTCGACGACGGCGGCCTGGACGCGCGGGATGATGTCGCCGGCCTTGTGGACGGTCACGGTGTCGCCGATGTGGAGGTCCCGCCGGAGGATGTCGGCGGGATTGTGCAGGGTCGCGCGGGTGACGGTGGAACCGTCGAGCTCCACGGCGGCGAGCACCGCGGTCGGGGCGAGCACACCCGTACGGCCCACTTCCCAGAACACGTCCTCGAGGACGGTCTGGCGCTCGACGGCCGGCAGCTTGTAGGCGATCGCCCAGTACGGGAAGCGGCTGCCGAAGCCCGCCGTCGCCTGCTCGGTGGCGCTGTCGGCCTTGATGACGACGCCGTCGATGCCGAACGGCAGGGCCGCGCGCATCGCGGCGATCGCGTCGACCCGCTCCTGCGCCTCGGCGAGGGTGGCGACGACGTGCAGTCCGGCCGGGGTGGCCGCCGTGGTCTGCACGCCCGCTTCCGCCACCGCGGCCAGTGTCTCGGCGTGACCGCCCCCGGCGGGCAGGAACGCCACGCCGTCCGACTCGACCGCGCCGTACGCCCAGAACGTCATCGCCAACCGGTAGGGCCGGTCCTTCGCCCGCAGCGTGCCGGCGGCTCCGTTGCGCGGATTGGCGAAGACGTCGCCGCCATGGGCGATCCGTATCTCGTTCGCGGCCTCGAACTGCTCCTGGGTGAAGAGGACTTCGCCGCGCGCCTCGAAGGTGGCGGGCACGGCCAGCTGCTCGGGGAGGCCCGTGATCGTCCCGATGACATGGCTGACGTCCTCGCCCTTCGAACCGTCGCCGCGGGTGATGATCTGCACGAGGCGCCCGTCGCGGTAGCGGGCGGCGACGGCCGCGCCGTCCATCTTCGGCTCGACGGTGAACCCTCCCGCCGGCTCGTGTCCCAGGCGCCGCTGGAGCGAGGCGCCCCAGGCGACGAGCTCCTCGGGGGCGAAGACGTTGTCGAGACTGAGCAGCCGCGTCGTGTGCTCGACGTCGCCGGCGGGAGCGGCTCCGTCGGCGACCTGATCGGCCGGCGAGTCCGGAGCGACGTCCTCGGGGTGCTCCGCCTCCCAGGCCTTCACGGCGAGCCGCAGCCGGTCGTACGTAGCGTCGTCCATGACGCTGTAGCCCGCGCCGAAGTACGTGCGGGACGCGTCACGCAGACGTTCGATCGCGGCCTCGTACGCGGCACGGCTGGACAGGCTGAAGTGCGCCTCTACGGCGGGCGTTGTCGTCATGTCGAACATCTTGTCGCAGGGCACTGACAACGCCCGTCCGGCGCCGGATCAGCGCGTCCACTCCCGCAGGACGTCCGCGATGCGGCGTACGTCGGCGCGGCCTGCGACGACTTCGTCGACGAGGTCGACGGCCTCCTTGGCGGTGACCCGGATCGGGTGCCCGGAGGCGTGGAGGTAGGCGGCGGCCACGGTCATTCCGTACAGCTCGTTGGAGTGCTCCAGGGCCGGAACACGGACCAGCTGCTCCAGGAGCGCGGCGGCCCGGTGGTGGGGCTGGTCGTAGACCGGGGTGTCCATCACGCGGAAGGCATGGCGGGCACGGGCCGCTTCGAGCGATCCCCAGTCGGAGATCTCCGGGTCGCCGGGGATCTCCTGCTGGGCGATGTCGAGCAGGAAGGAGAGGTCGATCTGCAGGATCATGTGCGGGAGGCCCGGTTCAGGCGGCGTCGGCGCCGCGACCGGCGGGCCCGCCGAACCGGTCGGCGAAGACCTGCCCGTGATCGGCGACGAACTGACGGGCCCCTTCCAGGAACCGCGTCCGCGTCAGGTCGGCGTCGAGGACCTTGCTCGCGTACGCCTCGGCATCCACCCGCTTCTCGGCGGCGGCCCGCTCCAGCGCCTCGTACGCCTCGTCGCTGATCTCGATCCGGATCTCCCGTGCCATACACCCACGGTAGCGGGCCCCTCCCCGGCCCGAAAGGGAAACGGGGCGAGTGCACGTCTCCTGAGCACTCGTCACCTTCCCCCTCTCCACGTACAGCGCACGGGGGGGGACTTGCGGCAAGGTCCCGGTCGTGACGCAGAATCGCCTACTCAGACCGGGAGTCGTGGACGTAGGAGTCGCAGGGTGCGTGTGGTGTTGTCGACGTACGGGGCGCGCGGGAGCGTCGAGCCGATGGCGGGGCTCGCGGTGGCGTTGCGGGAGGTCGGTGCGGAGGTGCGGGTGTGCGCGCCGCCCGACGAGGAGTTCGCGGAGCGGCTCGCCGAAGCCGGTCTGGCGGTGGTGCCGACGGGGCGGCCGGTGCGTCCGCTGGTGACGACGGTGGCACCGGGGTCGGCGGGCCTGGCACAGCGGGTGGCCGACTTGATGGCCGCGCAGTTCGAGACGGTCGCCGCGGCGGCCGAGGGAGGCGACGTGCTGGTGGCGACCGGGCCGCTGCCGGTCACGGCCGGGGCGCGGTCGGTGGCCGAGAGGCTCGGCATCCGTTACGTGCACGCCAGTCATCAGCCGGTCGTGCTGCCGTCGCCGTACCGCCGGCCACCCGCGCGGCGGGGCCGGCCGCTGCCGGAGGAGGTGACGGACAACCGGGTGCTGTGGGACCTGGACGCCCGGATCGCGGACGAGATGTTCGGGGAGATGCTCAACGCCCAGCGGGCCGCGGCCGGCCTGCCGCCGGTCTCCCGTGTCCGCGACTACGCCTTCACCGAACGGCCGTTTCTGGCCTCGGACCCCGTCCTGGACCCGTGGCGGCCGACGGGTCTTGACGTCGTGCAGACCGGTGCGTGGATCCTCCCCGACGAACGTCCGCTCCCCGCCGAGCTGGTGGAGTTCCTGGACGCCGGTGCTCCGCCGGTGTACGTGGGCTTCGGCAGCACGCCCATGGGTGGCGCCCCGGACATCGCCCGCGTGGCCGTCGAGTCGGTCCGTGCGCGGGGCCGGCGCGCGCTCCTCGCCCGGGGCTGGGCCGATCTCGGCCTCGTCGACGACCGCGACGACTGCTTCGTCGTCGGCGAGGTCAACCACCAGGCGCTGTTCCGCCGGGTGGCCGCCGTCGTGCACCACGGCAGCGGGGGCACCACGACGGCCGCCACGCGGGCGGGCGCGCCCCAGGTCGTCGTACCGCAGGGTGCCGATCAGCCGTACTGGGCGGGCCGTGTGTCCGACCTGGGCATCGGTGTCGCGCACGAGGGCCCGCGCCCGAGCGTCGAGTCCCTGTCGGTCGCGCTGGAGACGGCCCTCGCGCCCGAGACCCTCGCTCGCGCGACCGCGGTGGCGGGCACGGTCCGCCCCGACGGGGCGACAGTGGCCGCGAAGTTGCTGCTCGACATCGTCGGGTGAGGGGAGCGGACATACGATCCCTGCCCGGCCGGACGATTCCCGTCCGGAAACACGTCACACGCCGACTCCCGTGCGGTCGGAGTCGGCGTGTGAGGGTGCCTGTTCCCGCTACCCGGCGGGAGTCGGCCGTTCGGCTCGTCGTCAGTTCGCGGCGAGGAGCTGGAGGGTGTCGATCACGCGGTTCGAGAAGCCCCACTCGTTGTCGTACCAGGCGACGACCTTGACGTGGCGTCCCTCGACGCGGGTGAGGGCCGAGTCGAAGATCGACGAGTGCGGGTTGCCCACGATGTCGGCGGAGACCAGCGGGTCCTCCGAGTACTCGAGGACGCCGGCCAGCGGGCCCTCGGCGGCGGTGCGGTAGGCCGACAGGACGTCCTCGAGGGTCACGTCGCGGGCGACGGTCGTGTTGAGCTCGACGATCGAGCCCACCGGGACGGGCACGCGGATCGAGTCGCCGGACAGCTTGCCGTCCAGGTTCGGCAGCACGAGGCCGATGGCCTTCGCGGCGCCCGTGGAGGTCGGCACGATGTTGACGCCGGCGGCGCGGGCGCGGCGCGGGTCGCGGTGCGGGCCGTCCTGCAGGTTCTGCTCCTGCGTGTAGGCGTGAACGGTCGTCATGAAGCCGTGCTCGATGCCTGCGAGGTCGTCGAGGACCTTCGCGAGGGGCGCGAGGGCGTTGGTCGTGCAGGAGGCGTTCGAGACGATCGTGTGCAGCTCGGCGTCGTACGCGTCGGTGTTCACGCCGTACGCGAGGGTGACGTCGGCACCGTCGGCGGGCGCGCTGACGAGGACCTTCTTCGCACCGGCGTCGAGGTGCGCGCGGGCGGCCTTGGCCGAGGTGAAGCGGCCGGTCGACTCGAGGACGATGTCCACGCCGAGCTCGGCCCACGGCAGGTCGGCCGGCTCGCGCTCGGCGAGCACCTTGATGCGGCGGCCGTCGACGACGAGGGTGTCCCCGTCGACGGTGACCGGGCGGCCCAGGCGGCCCGAGGTCGAGTCGAAGGCGAGGAGCCGTGCAAGGGCCGTGGGCTCCGTCAGGTCGTTGACGGCGACGACCTCGAGGTCGGTGTCGCGCTCGAGGAGCGCGCGGAGCACGTTGCGTCCGATGCGGCCGAAACCATTGATGGCGATGCGAGTCATGAGTGGTGTCCCTTCCGACCTTCTGATTCGCCACCCAGGTTCGCGCGGAAGATCGACCTCGACCAGCGGCGTGATCGCCACGGTCCGCAAGTATCGCGCCATGATCCCGCCACGGCTCCGATATGCCCGGTTTACTCCCCCTGTGTGAACGTGCGCCGGTACTCGCTCGGTGTGGTGCCCAGGATGTGCTGGAAGTGCAGGCGCAGATTCGCCCCGGTTCCCAGGCCGACGTCGGCGGCGATCTGCTCGACGCCCCGCTCGGAGCGTTCGAGCAGTTCACGGGCCATGTCGATGCGGGCGCGCATGACCCACTGCATCGGCGTGTACCCGGTGTCCTCGACGAACCGACGCGAGAAGGTGCGCGGCGACACCGCCGCGTTCCGGGCGAGTATCTCCAGGGTGAGGGGCTCGCCGAGCCGGTGCAGCGCCCATTCGCGGGTGGCGGCGAACCGCTCGCCGAGCGGCTCCGGCACGCTGCGCGGTACGTACTGCGCCTGGCCGCCGCTGCGGTACGGGGCGGCGACGAGGCGCCGGGCCGCGTGGTTCGAGGCGGCGATGCCGAGGTCCCTGCGCAGGATGTGGAGGCACAGGTCGATGCCGGAGGCGGCGCCGGCGGACGTGAGCATGCTGCCCTCGTCGACGAAGAGGACGTTCTCGTCGACGTGGATCAGCGGGCGCTTGGCCGCGAGCGCCCGCGCGTAGTGCCAGTGCGTCGTGGCGCGTTTGCCGTCGAGGAGGCCGGTCGCGGCGAGGGCGAAGGCGCCCGTCGAGATGGCGGCGAGCCGCGCCCCGCGGGCGTGGGCGGCGATCAGCGCGTCGACGACGGCTCGGGGCGGGTCCTCGCGGTCGGGGTGCCGGTAGCCGGGGACGAAGACGATGTCGGCCCACGCGAGTGCTTCCAGGCCGTGGGCGACCTGGTACGCCAGGCCGTCGCCACCGGCCACGACCCCGGGTTCGGCGCCGCAGACCCGTACCTCGTACGGCATGCTCGCCCGGGTCGTGAACACCTGCGCGGGGATACCGACGTCGAGGGGTTTGGCGCCTTCGAGGACGAGGACGGCGACGCGGTGGAGACGTGAAGCAGACACGTCCACGAGGGTACGCGGCCCTGTGTCCGCGCTGGTCAGCGGCGGTCCGGAAGGCCCCTCACCGCCGGGTCCCGGCGCCCGGTCGGCCCTGCCGGAGGCGTCGTCGGCGAAGGCCCGGTGATCACGCCTGGTACTCGGTGAGGTCGATGGCGTAGACGCGCAGGGGAAGCCCGAAGACCGGGTGGCTCGTCTCCCGCTCCGGCACCATGCCGAGCTTGCGCATGACGTTCTCGGAGGCCCGGTTGCCGGTGTGGGTGATGGCGACGACCCGGTCGAGCCCGCGGTCCTGGAGGGCGAACTCCAGGACCGCGTGGGCGGCCTCGGAGGCGTACCCCTGGCCCCAGAACTGCCGGCCCAGGCGCCAGCCGATCTCCACGTCGGGGAGCACCTCCGGCAGGAACTCCGGCACGGAGAGACCGGCGAAGCCGATCAGCTCGCCGGAGCCGAGGAGCTCGACGGCGAAGATCCCGAAGCCCTCCTCGTCCCACTCCTCCTCGTACCGCTCGATGGCCTCCGCGGTCTGCTCCGGGTCACGGACCGAGCCGTCGCCGATCCACCGCATGACCTCGGGGTCGGCGTTGATCTCCGCCATGGGGACGAGGTCGTCGTCGATCCAGCGGCGGAGCAGGAGTCGGGGGGTGAGGATCTCGGTCATGCCCCCATCCTGACGCATTCGGTCAGCGGTAGTACGGCTCGACCACGGCCCGTACCTCGTCGGACAGCGCGGGGCCGTCCTGCGGCACGGGCGGGCGACCGCTCCCGGGGCGGATGCCGAGGAGCTGTTCGTTGGAGAGGGCGTACACGACGCGGCGCAGGCCCGCCTGCCGGATGACCGCTTCGCACATGCCGCAGGGCTGGCAGCTGGTGTACATCGTGGTCTCGGCCGCCGTCGCCGGGTCCAGTTCCCGGGCCGCCCACCGGGCGAGCTTGAGTTCGGGGTGGGCGGTGACGTCCCGGTCGGTGAGCGTGGTGTTGTGTTCCTCCGCCAGGACCGTCCCGTCCGGTGCCGCGAGGAGCGAACCGAACGGCGGGTTGCCGGACTCCCGCGCCGTGGCGGCGAGGGCGATGGCGCGTCGGAGGAGGGTGTGGTCGTCGGCTGTCGTCATGACGGCTCCGTTCGGGCGCGGTGCGGGGAGGGGTGCGCGGCCACGGTGGCGAGTGCCTGCCAGGCCGCCTGCGGGTGCGTGGTCTCGTGGGGGTCGCCGCCGTACGGGTCGAGGACGACGGCCTCGGCGCCCGTCAGCCGCAGCCGGTCGAGGTCGTCCATGATCTGGTCGATCGTCCCCTCCCCCGCGAGGCGGTCCGGTCCGCCGACCGGTGCCGCGGTGAGCCTGAGGGCGATGCGAGGGGCCAGGGCGGGTGCGGGAAGCCGCTGCTCGTCCGCGTACTCCTTCAGCCTCGCGGCGCCTTCGCGCAGCTGCGGCAGTGTGCGGCGCAGGGGGTGCCAGGCGTCCCCGAACCGTACGGCGCGGCGCAGTCCCGCGTCGCTGTGGCCGCCGATCCAGACCGGAATCCGGCGGTCTCCGTGGGCGGCGGTGTCGGCCCAGGCCTCGCGCAGGGCCTGGAGGTGTTCGTCGGTGAGACGTCCCCGGTGTGCGAAGGGGAGCCCGAAGGCGGCGAACTCCTGCCGTGCCCAGCCCACCCCCACGCCGAGGACGAGCCGGCCGCCGCTCAGGGCGTCGGGGTTGGCCGCCATGCGGGCGGTGAGCAGCGGGTGCCGGTGGGGGGCGATGAGGACCGTCGTGCCGAGGCCGATGCGGCTGGTGACGCCGGCCAGCCACGACAGGGTGGTGAACGGCTCGTAGAAGGGTGCCGGGTAGCGCTCGGCCACGTCGGGGGTGATGGCGATGTAGTCCGAGACCATCAGCAGGTCGTACCCGAGGCCCTCCACGGTCCGGGCCCGGCTGCGCAGCATTCCGGGGTCGGCGCCGGGGCCGAAGTTGAGGATGTCGACTCCGATCTTCACGCGGCAGAGGCTAGCCAGGCGCGCGGGGTGAGCAGAAGTGATTCCCGCCTGTTCAGGGGCCGTTCGGCCGTGGATTCGCCGGTAATCTGATCGGATGACCGAGAGTCTTGATGCGACGGACTGGGCGATCCTGACGGAGGTTCAGCGGGACGGCCGGATCGCGTACACGGAGCTGGCACGGCGGGTGAACCTGAGCGCCTCGGCGACGAAGGAGCGGGTGCGGCGCCTGGAGGAGGCCGGGGTGATCACGGGCTACCGGGCGGAGGTGGATCTGGAGCGGATCGGGTACGCGATCCTCGCGGTCGTCCGGCTCAAGTACCCGGGGACCCGGCACGAGCCGCTGCGCCGGCTGCTCGGCGAGCGCCGGGAGATCCTGGAGTGTCTCCGCACGACGGGGGACGACTGCTACGTCCTCAAGGTCGCCGCCACGTCGATGGCGCACCTGGAGGAGGTCGTGGACGCCCTCGCGGAGTTCGGCAGCACGACCACCGATCTCGTCTTCAGCCGCCCCCTGCCGCCGCGCGGTCCGAGCGAGCCCGGGCTCAGCGGGGCGAACCGGCTGTCGTCGGCGGCTGTGTGAGGTCCGTGGGGTCGGTGTTGGCGCCGCAGAGGACGACGCAGACCTTCTCGCCCGGCGCCGGGCGGTAGCCGGTCCCGCCGGGTCGGTCCCCGGTCGGGGCGGTGAGGGCCGCGAGGGCGGTGGCGGCGGCGTGTTCGACGGCGAGGCGGCGGTCGTCCCAGAGGGCTCGGCGGGCGCGGACGATGTCGGTGTCCGCGACGAGGACGGAGTGGACGCCCTCCTGCTGGGCTGCGCTCACCGCCAGGGCGGAGGCGCGGCGTGCGCCGAGGGAGTCGGCGGCTACGGAGTCGACCGTCACGTCGACGGGGTGTCCGGCCCGTACCGCGGCGTCGAGGGCGCGGCAGTTCTCGGGTTCGACGGCGACGGTACGGATGCCGTGGTGCCGGGCGGCGGTGGCGACGCCGGTGAACAGCCCGCCGCCGCCGACCGCGACGACG
>NZ_MWIG01000051.1:0-42769 GCF_002156145.1 Streptomyces sp. NRRL B-24572
TGTCCGGCCGAGGCTCCGGGCCTGTCCCCCGGAGCCTCGGCCGCGACGGCTGAGGGGGCCGGGTGGGCCTACTCGACGGTGACGGACTTCGCCAGGTTGCGCGGCTTGTCGATGTCACGGCCCATGGCGAGCGCCGTGTGGTAGGCGAGGAGCTGGAGCGGGATGCCCATGAGGATCGGGTCCAGCTCGTCCTCGTTCTTCGGGACGACGATGGTGTGGTCGGCCTTCGCCTGCGGCTGGTGCGCGACGGCGAGGATGCGGCCGCTGCGGGCCTTGATCTCCTCCAGGGCGGCGCGGTTCTTCTCGAGCAGGTCGTCGTCGGGGACGATCGCGACGGTCGGCAGGGCCGGCTCGATGAGGGCGAGCGGGCCGTGCTTCAGCTCGGAGGCCGGGTACGCCTCGGCGTGGATGTAGGAGATCTCCTTCAGCTTGAGGGAGGCCTCCAGGGCGACGGGGTAGCCGCGCACACGGCCGATGAACATCATCGACTGGGCGCCGGCGTACTCCGCGGCGATCTCCTTGATCTGCTCCTCGGTCTTGAGGATCTCCTCGATCTGCGAGGGCAGCTTGCGCAGGCCCTCGATGATCCGCTTGCCGTCGGTGACGGACAGGTCGCGGATGCGGCCCAGGTGCAGGGCGAGCAGCGCGAAGGCGGTGACCGTGTTGGTGAAGCACTTGGTGGAGACGACGCAGACCTCGGGTCCTGCGTGGACGTACACGCCGCCGTCGGCCTCGCGGGCGATGGCGGAGCCGACGACGTTGACGACGCCGAGGACGCGGGCGCCCTTCCGCTTGAGCTCCTGGACGGCGGCGAGCACGTCGTAGGTCTCACCGGACTGGGAGACGGCGATGTAGAGGGTGTCGGGGTCCACGACCGGGTTGCGGTAGCGGAACTCCGAGGCCGGCTCGGCGTCGGCGGGGATGCGGGCCATGGACTCGATGAGCCCGGCGCCGATGAGGCCGGCGTGGTACGAGGTGCCGCAGCCGAGGATCTTGATGCGGCGGATGGTGCGGGCCTCGCGGGCGTCGAGGTTCAGGCCGCCCAGGTGCACGGTGGAGAAGCGGTCGTCGATGCGGCCGCGCAGCACGCGGTCGACCGCGTCGGGCTGCTCGGAGATCTCCTTGTGCATGTACGTGTCGTGGCCGCCCATGTCGTAGGAGGCGGCCTCCCACTCGACGGTCTCGGGGGTGGCGGTGGTGGAGGCGCCGGAGACCGTGTAGGTGCGGAAGTCGTCGGCCTTCAGGGTGGCCATCTCGCCGTCGTTCAGGGTGACGACCTGGCGGGTGTGGGCGATCAGGGCGGCGACGTCGGAGGCGACGAGCATCTCCTTCTCGCCGATGCCGAGGATGACCGGGGAGCCGTTGCGGGCCACCACGATGCGGTCGTTGAAGTCGGCGTGCATCACGGCGATGCCGTAGGTGCCCTCGATGACCTTGAGCGCCTCGCGGACCTTCTCCTCGAGGGTCTCGGCCTCGGAGCGGGCGATCAGGTGGGTGATGACCTCGGTGTCCGTCTCGGAGGCGAAGACGACGCCGTCGGCCTCCAGCTTGGCGCGGAGCTCCTGGGCGTTGTCCACGATGCCGTTGTGGACGACCGCGACCTTGTTCTCGGGGTCGAGGTGCGGGTGCGAGTTGACGTCGCTCGGGGCGCCGTGCGTGGCCCAGCGGGTGTGGGCGATGCCGGTGGTGCCGGTGAAGCGCTTGGGGACCTTGGCCTCCAGGTCGCGGACGCGGCCCTTGGCCTTGACCACCTTCAGGCCGGTGGCCTTCGGGCTGGTGACGACCATGCCGGCCGAGTCGTAGCCGCGGTACTCCAGGCGGGCCAGGCCCTCAAGGAGCAGCGGGGCCACGTCGCGCTTACCGATGTAACCGACGATTCCGCACATAAAGGTGAAACCCCTCCAGGTCAGTGGTGAGTGCTGCTCGGCCGCGGACGATTCGGCCTCGGACGGTTCAGCCGTAGACGATCCGGCGCAGCTGCCGGAGCGAGAGCTCCGGTGGCGCCACCGCCCGGTGCGGCAGCTCCGTCGCGATCCGTTCGAAGATCTCGGCGTTCACGGCGCCGCCGGACTGCAGTTCGCGGTGGCGGCGGCGGACGAACTCCTCGGTCGTCTCGTCGAAGTACGCCAGCACGTCGAGCACCACCCGGGCGGCCTCACCGCGCTGGAGCGCGGTGCTGCGGACCAGGTGGTCGATGAGGTCGTCGTGCGACGGGCGGCGTTCGAGCACCCGTGAATACTGAGGGGTCACCCAGGCGCTTAGCAAGAATCCTGCCCGAAATCGGGCAGGAGTGTCATGGTTCACGCATGGAACCGGCCCTTTGGTCCAGACCTTGACCGCCGGTAGGGCGCGCGATACGCATGGTCGCCGAGGGGATATACAGAACGAGGGACGTGTCGATCACCCGAAGTCGATCACCCGAAGTCGATCATCCGAAGTTGATCACCCGAAGGGGAGCCCGCCTGTGAGACAGCGCATGACGATTCCGCGCCTGATCGGATCCCTGCTCCTGTTCGCGACCGCCGGGGTCGGCTGCGGAGAGGCCGCCGCCGACGGCGACGGCACCGACGCCAAGGCACCCGGCAGGGCCTCGGCCGAGCCCGAGGTCCGCCCGCTCGGCCGCATCGTGCCCGTACCCGCCTCCGTCACCCCCGAGGGCGAGCCCTACACCCTCACCGCCGCCACCCGCATCGGCATCGACAAGACCTCCGGCGAATCCCGGGACCTCGGCCGCTACCTCGCCGGACTCCTCCGCCCCGCCACCGGCTTCCCGCTGCCCGTCGTCGACGACCGCGCCGCAGGCCGCGGCATCCGGCTCCGCCTCGACCCCGAGGAGACCGACCTCGGCGACGAGGGCTACCGGCTCACCTCCGCACCCGAGGGCCTCACCCTCACCGCCCGCGAACCCGCCGGCCTCTTCCGCGGCGTCCAGACCCTCCGCCAGCAGCTCCCCTCCGCCGTCGAGCGCAAGAGCGTCCAGCCCGGCCCCTGGAAGATCGCCGGCGGCACCGTCACCGACACCCCGCGCTACGCCTACCGGGGCGCCATGCTCGACGTCGCCCGCCACTTCTTCACCGTCGACGAGGTGAAGCGGTACATCGACCAGCTCGCGCTCTACAAGGTCAACACCCTCCACCTGCACCTCTCCGACGACCAGGGCTGGCGCATCGCCGTCGACTCCTGGCCCCGGCTCACCACCTACGGCGGCTCCACCGAGGTCGGCGGCGGCCCCGGCGGCTTCTACACCAAGGCGCAGTACCGGGAGATCGTCGAATACGCCGCCTCCCGCTACCAGGAGGTGATCCCCGAGATCGACATGCCGGGCCACACGAACGCCGCCCTCGCCTCGTACGCCGACCTGACCTGCGACGGCGTGGCCCCTCCCCTCTACACGGGCACGAAGGTCGGCTTCAGCTCCCTGTGCGCGCCGAAGCAGATCACGTACGACTTCGCGGACGACGTGATCCGCGAGATCGCCGCGCTCACCCCGGGCCGCTACCTCCACATCGGCGGCGACGAGGCCCACTCCACCAGCCACGAGGACTACGCGGCCTTCATGGACAGGGTGCAGCCGATCGTCGCCAAGTACGGCAAGACCGTCGTCGGCTGGCACCAGCTGACGGGCGCCACCCCGGCGAAGGGCGCCCTCGTCCAGTACTGGGGCCTCGACCGCACCCCCGCGGAGGAGAAGGAGCGGGTCGCGGCCGCCGCCCGCAACGGCACGGGCCTGATCCTCTCGCCGGCGGACCGCACGTACCTCGACATGAAGTACACGAAGGACACCCCGCTGGGCCTGGCCTGGGCGGGACACGTCGAGGTCCGCCGCTCGTACGACTGGAACCCTTCCACGTACCTCCCCGGCGCCCCGGCGGACTCCGTCCGCGGCGTCGAGGCCCCTCTGTGGACGGAGACCCTCGCCTCCACGGGCGACCTGGACGTCATGGCCTTCCCCCGCCTCCCGGGCGTGGCGGAACTGGGCTGGTCCCCGGCGTCGACCCACGACTGGAACACGTACAAGGAGCGGCTCGCGGAACAGGCGCCGCGCTTCGACGCGCTGGGCATCACGTACTACCGCTCACCGCAGGTGCCGTGGCCGGCGGAGTAGCCGCCTGTACGTTCACGCGAAACGCCCGGCCGGGGAGACCCGGCCGGGCGTTTCCGCGTGGGTGTGACGGTCGGGCGTCGCCGGGGCCGCCGTTCTCGACCACGGCCACGAAGGCGGCGAACGGAGCCCGCTAGGATCTCGTCGCGCTCGCCGGACCGGTCCCGTGGACACGTTCTGATCAGGCGCCTCATCTCCCGCGCACCCTCACTTCGAGTCGACTGCGCACGTACGACCCATCGGAAGGATCAGACATGTCGCAGCCGTCGAAGAACGGCCCCACCCCGCTCCTCGCCAAGAAGAGGCTCTTCGACGGGCTCGCCCCGTGGCAGACGGCTCTCGCGGCGCTTCCGCTGGCACTGCTCTTCGTCGGCGGCGCGATAGGCGGTGCGGTGGGCGCGCTGGGCATGGTCACCAACGTGAAGATCGCCAAGACGCAGCTGCCGACACCCGTCAAGGCGGTCGCCATGCTCGGGGTCGGTCTCGCCGCGGTCGGCGTCTTCTTCGTGGTCGCAGGCCTGCTGTCCGACGCCCTGAACGGCTGATCCGATCCGACGGCGGAGCCGCGGCAGTTCAAGAGCCCGCGAGCAGGGCATCGGACCGGCCCCACATCCGCAGGGCGAGGCCGTCCCGACGGGGTCCCGTCGGGACGGAGGCCGCGAGCGGAAAACGGCGGGCGGGCAGGTTGATCTTGGTCGAGAATCCACCAGGGGCTTCACCCCTTCCCGCAAGCGGCCCCACACCAGCGCCGCCTTCCCCCGGAAAGATTCCCGCATGATTCGCCACAAAGGCAGACTTCCCCGCCTTGCCGTGCTCCTGATGGGTGCCGGACTCACTGCCTCGCTGGTCACCGCGCCCTCCGGCGGCGACGGCGCCGACGCGTCCGCACCGGCCCCGGAGGCCGCCGCCTACACCGTCACCCCCGCCGTCTCCCCGTTCGTGCAGAGCGGCCCGCGCAACATCATCACGCGGGTGCAGGACACCTACGTCAGCAACGTGGACAGCGCGGACCACTCCACGGAGCACCTCCTGCGCCTCGGCACGCCGGACAACGGCACGACCAGGTACCGCAGCTTCCTGAAGTTCGACGTCTCCAAGCTGAACGGCGCGGACATCAAGAGCGCCAGCCTGCGGATGTACAACTCCGACACGGGCTCCTGCGACGGCTACTGGATGTACGCCAACCCGGTCGCCGCCGCCTGGGACCCGTCCGCGATCACCTGGGCCAACCAGCCGGCGCTCGTCACCGGTTACGAGACCTCCGCGAAGTTCGGCCTCGGAAGCGCCGCCTGCCCGGACCGGCCGGTGGACTCCGACCCGGACACCTCGAACGCGATCAAGCGGATCGACCTGACCGCGACGGTCAAGGCCTGGACGCGGATGCAGGACAGGCTGCCCAACAACGGCCTGCGCCTGTCGGCAGGCGAGCTGGGCAGCGTGGCGTACAAGGAGCTCTGCTCCATGAACCCCGCCGCCTCCGACCCCGCCTGCCACCTGTCGTACTACACGCCGACGCTGGAAGTGGAGTTCAACCCCGGCGCACCGGTCATCAGCGCGGGCGACCAGTACGCCGTGAACTACGGCGGCTACCCGGCCACGAGCTCGGCGCTGGAGTTCTACGACTCCTCCAACCCCTCCCTGTGGCCGGCGACGGGCCCCTACCAGCGGTGGGTCCCCGACGCGTACCACTCCTTCAAGGACCCCTACGGCGACCTCCTCCGGGGGGCGTTCGCGGGCGGCACGGAGCACAAGCTGCGCCCCGCGGGCGAGTACACGGCGCCCGGACGCACCGACGAGCAGGTCCTGGTCGTCGGGGACGGGCAGAGCGGCCTCGTCGCCGTCGTCCCGTACCCCGCGCTGTCGGGCGCGCGCTTCGCGATCAACGTCGGAACCCAGGCGGTCACCAACCTGCACGGCGTGGAACTCATGCCGGACGGCAACGTGGCCGTGGCCCTGACCCGGACCCATCAGGTGAAGGTCTACACGAAGGCCCAGGGCGCGATCGGCAACGCCCCGAGCGCCTACGCCACCCCCGCGGACACCAAGACGCTGGAGGAAGCCCACAGCCTGCTGTACGACAAGGACACCGACTCGCTGTGGGCCATCGGGAAGAACGAACTCGTCCGCTACCCCTACACGCTCGGCACCGGGAAGCTCGGAGAACCCGAGACCTTCGCCATCCCGCTGAACGCCAACGGCTACTCCTCGCCCTACGGGCACGACATCCAGCCCGTCTACGGGAACCCCGACCGGCTGTGGGTGTCCGCCAACGCGGGCATCGTCCAGTTCTCCAAGTCCGGAGCCGCGTCCTGCTACAAGACGTCCCGGTGGCCGACCCCTACGGCGATGGAGCACGGCGAGCCCAACCGCTGGTGCACGGACTACGACTACGAAGGCCTGGTCAACAAGGGCGGCATGGCCAAGAGCGTCGGCAACGACCCGGTCTCCGGCCGCGTGATCACGACGTGCGCGGAAGACGCCACCGCCTGCGACCCGTCCGTCTCGGGCGCCGCCTTGTGGACGACCCCGGCGATCACCTTCATCGACACCACCATCGACGTCGACCCCGACGTCGACAATGAGGCGAGCCGCCACAACGAGTACTGGCGCAAGACCAACGCCCAGTACTACCGGGCACGCTGGATGGTGCCCAGCTACAACTGACGCCGCCCGCGAAAAGGGGTCCGTACGCACCGAACGCCCGGCCGAGCCCCCTCGGCCGGGCGCTCCGTTCGGTCGCACGGATGCGAGCCCCGGCGGAGGACCTACTCCGCCGGGGCTCGCCCGTATGCGGGGTCAGGCGAACCGCGCGATCGGGTTCACCAGGTCGCCGACCAGCTGGAGGGCCGCCGACGGGTCCGCCAGGTCGACCATCTGCTTGTTGTTGCGGAGCTGGAGGCGGTTGAGGGCCGACAGGGCGAAGGTCTCCGCGAACATGTCGTACTGCGCGAACTTCTCCGACAGGGCGGGGTTCGCGCGCTGGTAGTCCTTCACGCACTCCGCCACCGTGCGCCAGAAGTCGTCCTCCGCCAGGGTGCCCTCCGCCGCGAGCGTCGCGCCCAGGAAGCGGAAGAAGCAGTCGAAGACGTCCGTGAAGACCGAGAGGAGCTTCATGTCCTCCGGGACCTCGGCGCGGATGCGCTCCACCACCGGCGGGAGGACCGCCGACGGGTCCATCACGCAGATCTCCTCCGCGATGTCCTTGAAGATCGCCCGCTCGACCGCGCCCCGCTCGTCCAGGACCAGGATCACGTTCTCGCCGTGCGGCATGTAGACCAGGTCGTACGCGTAGAAGCAGTGCAGGATCGGGAGGAGGTACGCGTCCAGGTACCGGCGGAGCCACACCGTCGGCTCCAGGGCCGACTCCTTGATCAGCGCTCCCGCGAACGACGCGCCCGTGTGGTCCAGGTGCAGCAGCGACGCCATCGTCGACAGCCGCTCGCCCTCCGCGAGCGCCGGCACCGGGGACTCGCGCCAGAGCGCCGCCAGCATCTTCCGGTACGGCGAGTAGCGGTCCGTCGCCGCCTCGTACTCCAGGTGCCGGTAGCCGACCGCCGCCCGCTCCCTGATGATCGAGAAGCGGGCCGCCTTGAGCGTCGGGTCCGACTCGATCAGGCCGTGCAGCCAGTCGTTGATCGCCGGCGTCGCCTCCATGTACGCCGCCGACAGGCCCCTCATGAAGCCCATGTTGAGGACCGACAGGGCCGTCTTCACGTAGTGCTTGGCCGGGTCCGTGGAGTTGAAGAACGTACGGATCGACTGCTGCGCCAGGTACGCGTCGTCGCCCTCGCCCAGGTACACCAGACGCTGCTGCGCCACCTCGGCCGCGAAGGTGACGGACAGCTTGTTCCACCACTGCCAGGGGTGCACCGGTACGAGGAGGTAGTCCGCCGGGTCCAGGCCCCGGGCGGCCAGGGCCGCCGCGAAGCCGTCCACCGCCGCGTCGCCCAGTTCCGCACGGATGAACGTCTCGTACTCGATGCCCGCCCCGGCCGTGAAGGTGGTCCGGTCGCGGTGCGCCGCCAGCCAGATCAGGTGGATCCCGCTCGCCGTCTCCGGGGCGTACGCGCGGTACTCGTCGACACCGAAGCCCAGCCGGCCGTTGTTGGCGACGAAGCAGGGGTGGCCCTCGGTCATCCCCGTCTCGATCGCCTGGAAGCCGGCGCGGGCCAGCTCCGCCGAGGTCACGGGCGGCTTGGTCGCCTTGTACGCCGTACCGGCCAGGGTGGAGGAGATCTCCTCCAGGTAGACCGGGAGGATCTCGTCGCTCAGGCCCAGCGAGCCGCGCAGTTCGGTGATGAACTGGAGTGCGTCCAGGGGGAGTTGCTCCTCGCCCCGGTGGCGGCTGATCGAGTCCGGGTAGACCTGCCAGTGGTCGAGGGCGAAGCGGTCGGCCGTGAAGCGGTACTCCGTACCGCCGTCGTCGCTGAGGACCCGGTAGCGGCTCTCGCCCAGCTCCTTCGGGTCGATCAGCCGCTCGTGGGCGAACTCGGCGAGGCCCTTGCGGATCAGGGCGCGGTTGGCGGCGGCCCAGCGCTCGGGGGTGAGGTGTGCGACGGGGTTCATGCTGCGGCTCCGACGGCGGTCTCGAACTGGGCACGGGTGCAGAAGCTCAGCAGGGCCTTCTTCTCCGGCTTCTGTATCTCTCCGGAGGCGACGAATCCCACGGCTTCGTTGAGCGCGTGCACCGCCTTGTTGCGGACGTCCGGCTCGACGACCACCCGGGCGGTCGCCGGGTCGGCGAACAGCTCCGTCATGACGGCGGTGATCACGGTCCGGGTGAAGCCGTGCACGGGGGTGTCGGTGGGTGCCACGAGGAAGTGCATGCCCACGTCGCCGGGCTGCGGCTCGTACAGGCCGACCAGTTCCACCTTCGACGGGTCGTAGCGCTCCATCAGGAAGGCCGGCTCGCCGTCCACCAGGCCGACGAAGGCGTCGTGGTGCGGGTGCGCCGCGATCGCCATGTACTCGCGCTCGACGTCCTGGAGCTTCGCGTCCTGCATCATCCAGAAGGCGGCCTTCGGGTGCGTGACCCAGGGGTGGATCAGCTCCGCGTCCTTCAGGGGGTCGAGGGGGCGGATCTCGATGGTCTGGACGGTCATATCGCGAACTCCTGGAAGGCGATGGTCTTCTCTACCGGGTAGTACTCGGAACCCAGCATCTCCCCGATGATGTACGCGTTCCGGTACGGGCCCATGCCCAGGTCCGGGGACGTGATCGAGTGCGTGTGCACGCCGGCGTTCTGCAGGAAGATCCGCCGGCCCGTGGTGTCGATCGCGTAGTTGCGGGCCACGTCGAAGCGGCCCCGGCCGTCGTACCGGAGGCGGTCCTCGATCGGCTTCAGGAAGGCCGGGACGGTGTATTTGTAGCCGGTCGCGAGGATCAGGCCCTCGGTGTCCAGGGTGAAGTCCTTCTCCTGCTCCTCCTGGCGGAAGCCGAGCGTGTACGTGCCCGTCGTCCCGTCGTACGCCGCCGTGTTCAGGGACGAGTTGGTCAGGAGGCGGGTGGGGACCGGGCCGGCCAGGTTCTTCTGGTAGAGCAGGTCGAAGATCGCGTCGATGAGTTCGCCGTCGATGCCCTTGAACAGGCCCTTCTGCGCCGTCTCCAGGCGGTAGCGGGTCTGCTCGGGCAGCGCGTGGAAGTAGTCCACGTACTCCGGGGACGTCATCTCGAGCGTGAGCTTGGTGTATTCGAGGGGGAAGAAGCGGGGGGAGCGGGTCACCCAGTTCAGCTTGTAGCCGTGGACGTCGATCTCGCTCAGGAGGTCGTAGTAGATCTCCGCCGCGCTCTGGCCGCTGCCGACCAGGGTGATCGACTTCTTCTTCTGGAGCCGCTCCTTGTTCGGGAGGTAGCTCGAGTTGTGGATCAGGTCGCCGCCGAGGCCTTCGCAGGTCTCGGGGATGTGGGGCGGGGTGCCCGTGCCGAGGACGATCCGGTGCGTCCGGAACGTTTCTCCGGATTCCGTGGTCACCGCGTACAGGTCGGTGGTCCCGTCGTACGTCACCGACGCGACCGTCGTCGAGAAGCGGATCGAGGTCAGTTTCCCGGCGGCCCAGCGGCAGTAGTCGTTGTACTCGGTCCGCAGCGGGTAGAAGTTCTCGCGGATGTAGAACGAGTACAGGCGGCCCTTCTCCTTCAGGTAGTTGAGGAAGGAGTACGGCGAGGTCGGGTCCGCGAGGGTGACCAGGTCCGACATGAACGGGGTCTGGAGGTGGGCGCCTTCGAGGAACATCCCCGAGTGCCACTCGAAGTCCGGCTTGGACTCCAGGAACAGGCCGTTCAGTTCGGTGATCGGCTCGGTCAGGCAGGCGAGTCCGAGGTTGAACGGACCGAGCCCGATGCCGATGAAATCAAGAGGCTGCGTGGACAAGGTTCTCTCCCAGGTACTGCTCGGCGTGGCCGGCGATGAGGTCGAGGACTGCGGCGATGTCGGCCGGCGTCGTCTCGGGGTTGAGCAGGGTGAACTTGAGGTACTGGCGGCCGTCGACCTTGGTGCCCGCGACGACGGCCTCGCCGGAGGCGAACAGGGCCTTGCGGGCGTGGAGGTTGGCCCGGTCGACGTCGGCGGGGGAGGCGGCGGCCTCGGGGACGTAGCGGTAGACGAGGGTGGAGAGCTGCGGTTCGACGACGACCTCGTAGCGCGGGTCGGCGGTGAGCAGCGCGTGGCCCTCGGCGGCCAGGTCGCAGACCTCGTCGAAGAGCTCCCCGATGCCGTCGGCGCCCATCACGCGCAGGGTCATCCACAGCTTGAGCGCGTCGAAGCGGCGGGTGGTCTGGAGGGATTTGTCGACCTGGTTGGGGATCTGCTCGGCGAGGGTCGAGGGGGTCCCCCCTGCTCGAGCGAAGCCGAGAGCCTGGGGGAGCGGGTTGAGGTAGTCCGCGTGGTAGGTCGCGTGGCGCAGGGTGGCGCCGTCGCGGACCAGGACGGCGGAGGAACTCACCGGCTGGAAGAAGGACTTGTGGTAGTCGACGGTGACGGAGTCGGCCCGTTCGATGCCGTCCAGGAGGTGGCGGCGGGTGCGGGAGGCGAGCAGTCCGCAGCCGTAGGCGGCGTCGACGTGCATCCAGGCGCCGTACTCGGCGGCGAGGGCGGCGATCTCGGGCAGCGGGTCGATGGAGCCGAAGTCGGTGGTGCCGGCGGTGGCGACGATCGCCATCGGGATCAGGCCCTCGGCGCGGCAGGCCTCCAGTTCGGCGGCGAGGACCACGGACTGCATGCGCTTGTTCCGGTCGACCGGGACGGCGACGACGGCGTCGCGGCCGAGGCCGAGCAGCTGGGCCGACTTCTGGACGCTGAAGTGGCTGCACTCGGAGGAGAAGATCCGCAGCTTCTTCAGGTCGGTGCTGCCGGCCTCCTCGCGGGCGAGGAGCAGGGCCTGGAGGTTGGACTGGGTGCCGCCGCTGGTGAACACGCCGTCGGCGAGCGGGCCGAGGCCGATGCGGCCGGTGGTCCAGTCGATCAGTTTCCGCTCGATGAGGGTGCCGCCGGCGCTCTGGTCCCAGGTGTCGAGGGAGGAGTTGACCGCCGAGAGGACGGCCTCGCCGAGGACGGCGGGGATGACCACCGGGCAGTTGAGGTGCCCGAGGTAGCGGGGGTGGTGGAAGTAGACGGCGTCGCGGAGGTAGACGCTCTCCAGCTCGTCGAGGGCGGCGGAGGGGTCGCCGAGCGGGCGGTCGAGGTCGACGGCGTCGACGACGGGGGCGAGGTCGGCGGGCGTGACGCCGGTGAACGGGCCTCGCGTCGCGGCGAGTTTCCTCGCCACCCGCTCGACTCCTTCGGTGACGGAGCGCCGGTAGCTCTCCGCCGTCGTGTCGTTGAGCAGGTGGGAGCGCATGCGGGTGCCCTTCCGGGTGTGGGGACGCGGTCGGCCGAGATGGTCGTTAGTAAGGTTAGCCTAACCTAAGTCTGACCATGGGGAAGCCCCCCGGCCCCGAGGGGCTGAGGGGCCGTCGGTGAATGGCCGGTTTGCTGCGCCTCTCCCGGCGCCTCCTTCCGCGTCTCGTTCCGCGCCTCTCCCGGCGCCTCTCCCTACGCCTCGTCCTGCGCCGTCTCGTCCGGGACCTCGCGCAGCGCGTCCTCGGACAGGCCCTTGCGCCAGTAGCCGACGAACGTGACCCGGCGCCGGTCCAGGCCCCGCTCCCGTACGAAGTGGCGGCGCAGTGCCTTCACGGAGCCCGACTCGCCCGCGATCCAGACGTACGGGGCCTCTCCGGGCAGTTCGACGCCGGACACCGCGTCCACGGCGGACGGCGCCCCCTCCTCCCGTACGAGCCAGGTGACCGTGGCGTCCGCCTCGGTCGCGAGCTCCGTCCGGTCGCCGGAGTACGGCACCTCCAGGAACACCCGGGCGCGGGTCTCGGCCGGCAGCCATTCCAGGATCGCGGAGGCGGCGGGCAGGGCCGTCTCGTCGGCCCAGATCAGTACGGAGTCGGCGTCCTCGGGCAGTTGGAAGCGGACGCCCGTGTTCTCGGCGACCGCCGGGCCCAGGACCACCACCCGGTCGCCGGGCTCGGCGCGGCTCGCCCAGCGGCAGGCGGGACCCCCGTCCTCGTGGAGCGCGAAGTCGATGTCCACCTCGTTCGCCGGCTCGGTGCGCTGCTCGCGGACGGTGTACGAGCGCATCACGGCCCGCTCGTCGTCGGGCATCGCGCGCCAGGCGCCGAGGATCGCGTACATGTCCGGGTCGTCCAGGGGCGGCAGGACCGGCGCCTCCTGGCCGGGGTGCGGCAGGAAGAGGGAGAGCGACTGGTCGCGGCCCCCGGCGGCGAAGTCCTTCAGGTCGTCCCCGGTGAAGGTGATCCTGACCAGGGACGGGCCGAGCCGCCGTGTCCGGTCGACCTGGAGGGAGAAGAACTGGAAGGGGGCGGTCTCGGCGTTCGTCATGGAAATGAGGTTAGCCTAACCTCATATTGATCAACAGGGGCTGGTTCTGTTGCTAGGGTCTGGCTGATTCAGGAGAGGGGGCTCCTCGTTTCGGCGACGGCGTGACGCCTCTCCGCGTGCGTTGCCACAGAACGAAGGAGATCCATGGCCGACGCTATGGTCGAGAGGGCCCAGCGCTTCATCAACTCGACCTACGACAACGGGGCGATGCTGGGCATATCCAAGCTGGAGGAGGACGGCAAGACCGGCTGGACGGTCATGTACGCCCTCACCCGGGCTCTCCAGTACGAGATGGGCCTCACCAGCCTGTCGAACGCCTTCGGGCCCACCACGCTGTCCACGCTGCAGTCGAAGTACCCGAGCCTCAACGCCTCCACGATGCCGTCGGCGAACTTCTGCCGCATCATCCAGTCCGCCCTGTACTGCAAGGGCTACGACGGCGGCGAGATCGACGGAACCTACAACAGCCGGGTCCAGAGCGCCGTGGCGCAGCTCAAGCTCCACATGGGCGTGGACGGCGCCTACCCGGGCACGTCCCTGGAGCCGAAGGTCGTCAAGGGCCTGCTCAACATGGACGCGTACGTCAGCACCGCCGGCGCGAACGAGCAGATCCGCACCGTCCAGCGGTGGCTCAACGCGCGCTACGTGAACCGCCGGGACTTCTACATCATCCCCTGCGACGGCCACCACTCCCGTGACGTCGCCAAGTCCATGCTGTTCGCCATCCAGTACGAGCTGGGCATGGCCGACGGCGTCGCCAACGGCAACTTCGGCCCCGGCACCCAGTCCGGCCTGAAGTCCCACACCGTCGGCCAGGGCAACAGCAGCACCTGGGCGTACCTGTTCACGGCCGCGATGGTCCTCAACAAGCGCAACGTCCTCTTCGGCGAGTTCACCGGCGCCGTCCAGAGCGAGGTCGAGACCTTCCAGGCCTTCTCCATGCTCCCGGTCACCGGCGTCGGCGACTACGCGACCTGGTCCTCGCTGCTCGTCTCGTACGGCGACCAGACCCGCAAGGGCAGCGCCTGCGACTGCGTCACCAAGATCACGCCGGCCCGCGCCCAGACCCTCGTCAACGCGGGCTACACGTACGTCGGCCGGTACCTCTACAACCCGTACCCCAACGGCAGCCTGCCGGAGAAGCAGATCCAGCCGGGCGAGCTGGAGACGATCAAGAACTACGGGCTGCGCTGCTTCCCGATCTACCAGACGTTCTCGAACTCCGCGAGCTACTTCAAGTACGGCCAGGGCTGCGTCGACGCGACCAACGCCGTCGAATGGGCCCAGGCGCACGGCTTCAAGCCGGGCTCGATCATCTACTTCGCCGTCGACTACGACGCCATGGACGGCGAGGTCACCGACTTCATCCTCCCGCACTTCCGCGGCGTCTCCCGCACCGTCACCGAGAACTCGGGCTACCGGGTCGGCGTCTACGGCCCGCGCAACATCTGCCAGCGCGTCACCGACGCCGGGTACGCCGAGACCGCCTTCGTCTCCGACATGTCGGCGGGCTTCTCCGGGAACCTGGGCTACCCGCTGCCGACGAAGTGGGCCTTCGACCAGATCTCCACGATCACGGTCGGCTCCGGCGACGGCGCGATCAACATCGACAACAACATGGCCTCCGGCCGGGACCAGGGCCAGGCGGACTTCAACCCGCCCGCCGGGATCGTCTCCGGCCTGGACAAGGACCTCGACCAGGCCAAGTACAAGGCGCCCCTGCTCGCCGACATCCAGTCCTACCTCACCTCCATCGGCGTCCCCGAGACCGGCGGCGAGGGCTGGACCCTGGACGGCGACTGGGTCACGTACGGCGTCATCTCCACCACCGAGGCCTTCAACATGGTCCTCAGCGCCGACTACCTGTTCACCAACCTCGCCAGGACGCTGAAGATCCGCAAGGCGCTCATCCAGGCCCCCGTCCTGTGGGAGCTGCGCAAGCTGAACCCGCTCGACGCGGTCTCCGACGAGGCCGTGAAGGCCGGCCTGCGGGACGACAGCAGCACGGGCTGGGGCCAGATCTTCGCCAAGGTCGCCATCGACGCCCGGAACTACTGCATCCAGCAGGGCATCCTCAACGCGAGCCCGCTGACCTACGAGGCCGACCTGAAGTCGGTCTGGGACCAGCTCCAGGACCCCGAGTACAACATCCGGTCCGTCGCGTACCTCACGATGTTCAACTCCTACCAGCTGAGCATCCCCTCGCCGTCGCTGACCACCAGCCTCGCCGACACCCAGGCGCTGCTCGCCCGGTACAACGGCACCGGGCCCAAGGCGGAGCAGTACGGGCGCGAGCTCGTCGGCCTCTACCAGGTCCTGGAGAACTACAACGCGCTCAGCCGCGCCTAGCGGCCCCCACCGATCGCGAAGAATGGGTGCATGAGGAAGCTGCTCGTGCCGGCCGGGGTGAACCTGCTGCTCGGCGTGCCCGGAATCGTTCCGTACTTCCTGGTCTGGTACGTCCTGGCCAACGGACCGCTCGCCGCCCTCGGGTGGACGACGCAGGACCCGAACGAGAACGACGGCATGCTGCTGTGGCTGGTCATCCTCGTACCGGTCCTCGGGATCTACGGCCTCGTGTGGGGCCTGGTGAACCGGCGCCTCGCGCGCCGGACACCCGCCCCGAAGACCGTGTACTGGACGGTGTGCGCGGTGGCTTCCCTGGCGCCCTTCCTGGCGATCGGGCTGTTCTGACGAAGACTTGAGAGGAGACACGAAGCACATGCAGCAGAAGATGACGCGCCGCACGGTCGTGCGGACCGCCGCCGTCGTGGGCGCGGCCGCCGCCCTCAGCCCGGTCCTGTCCGCCACCGCCACGGCCGCGCCGGGCACGGGCGCCGCCACGGCCGCCGCCACGGCCGCCGCCCCGGGGGCCCGCAGGCCCGAGCGCCCGGCGACGTCCGCGAACGGCTGGACGATCCAGACCAACGTCGACCGCGACTCCCAGGTGTGGACGCGCTCGGTGTCCGGCGCCGGACTGACCGTGCCCGTGTGGATCGGCGACGTCGAGACCGTCCTGCTCCACGTCGTGCGCCGCTTCCACTACGAGGTGGAGGAGCTCCACGCCGGGGACCTCGCCGGCTGGCGCCCCGCCAAGGAGGTGCGCCGCCGCCACCCCGAGTCGAACCTCGCGTCCGGCACGGCCGTGCGGATCCGCCCGGGCATCGGGGCGACGCGGGGAACGCTGTTCCCGCTCCAGACCGACGCCGTCCGCGCGATCCTCGCGGACTGCGACGGCGTGGTCCGCTGGGGCGGTGACGACAAGCCGGTGGACGAGTCCCTCTTCTACATCGCCGTCGGCCCGCTCGACCAGCGGCTCGTGGACCTCGCCGCCCGGATCCGGGAGTGGAACGCCACGCCCGGCCAGGGCGCCGGAGCGACCGTGGCCTGATCGGGCATGACACAAGGAAGGGGCGCGCGGCTCGGGCCGCGCGCCCCTTCTGGCTCTTACGTGTCCCGTCAGGCCGGCAGGCCCAGCTCCCGGGCGATCAGCATCCGCTGGACCTCGCTGGTGCCCTCGCCGATCTCCAGGATCTTCGAGTCGCGCCACATGCGGGCCACCGGGTACTCGTTCATGAAGCCGTAGCCGCCGTGGACCTGGGTCGCCTCGCGGGCGTTGTCCACCGCCACCGTGGAGGAGTACAGCTTCGCGATCGCCGCCTCCTTCTTGAACGGCTCGCCGAGGACCAGGCGCGAGGCCGCGTCCCGCCAGCCGATCCGGGCCATGTGCGCCTTCGTCTCCATGTCGGCGATCTTGAACTGGATCGCCTGGTACGTGCTGATCGGCGACCCGAAGGCGTGGCGCTCCTTCGCGTACTTCACCGACTCGTCCACACAGCCCTGTGCGAGGCCCGTCGCGAGCGCCGCGATCGCGACCCGGCCCTCGTCCAGGATCCGCAGGAACTGCGCGTACCCCCGGCCCTCCTCGCCGAGCAGGTTCCCCACCGGGACGCGGACGTCGTCGAAGGAGAGCTCACGGGTGTCCGAGGCGTTCCAGCCGACCTTCGAGTACGGCGCCGCGACCGTGAAGCCCGGGGTGCCGGACGGCACGATGATCGAGGAGATCAGCGGACGCCCGTCGGGCTTGCGGCCGGTGACCGCCGTGACCGTCACCAGACCCGTGATGTCCGTACCGGAGTTGGTGATGAAGCACTTCGAACCGTTGATGACCCAGTGGTCGCCGTCCCGGACGGCGGTGGTGCGGGTGCCGCCCGCGTCCGAACCCGCGCCGGGCTCGGTCAGGCCGAACGCGCCGAGCATCTCGCCGGAGCACAGCTTCGGCAGCCACTCCCGCTTCTGCTCCTCCGTACCGAAACGGAAGACCGGCATCGCGCCGAGGGAGACGCCCGCCTCCAGGGTGATCGCCACGGAGGAGTCGACCCGGGCCAGCTCCTCCAGGGCGATCCCGAGCGCCAGGTAGTCGCCGCCCATGCCGCCGTACTCCTCGGGGAACGGCAGCCCGAACAGGCCCATGCGGCCCATCTCGGCGACGATCTCGTACGGGAACTCGTGCCGCTCGTAGTAGTCGCCGATCTTCGGCGCGACGACATCGTGCGCGAACTCCTCGACGGTGCGGCGGAGTTCCTCGTGCTCTTCGGAGAGCCGGTGGTCGAGGGACATGTCTTTCGTCACTCCTTGTGGGAGAGGGCGCGGACGGTGCGGGAAGGGCTGGGCCGGCCCAGCTGTTCGGCCATCCACACGCTCGTGGCGGTGAGGGCGGCCAGATCGACCCCGGTCTCGATGCCGAGGCCGTCGAGCATCCACACGAGGTCCTCGGTGGCGAGATTGCCGGTCGCGCTCTTCGCGTACGGGCAGCCGCCGAGGCCGCCGGCGGAGGCGTCGACCGTGGTCACCCCGTGGCGCAGGGCCGCCAGGGTGTTGGACAGGGCCTGCCCGTACGTGTCGTGGAAGTGCACGGCGATACGGGAGGTGGGGACACCGGCCTCGTTCAGCCCCGTCAGCAGGGCCTGGACGTGCCCGGGGGTCGCGACGCCGATCGTGTCGCCGAGGCTCAGCTCGTCGCAGCCCATGTCGGCGAGGGCCTTCGTGACCCGGACGACCTGCTCGACGGGGACGGCGCCCTCCCAGGGGTCGCCGAAGCACATCGACAGATAGCCGCGCACCTTCAGCCCGGCCTCTATGGCCCGGGTGACGGTCGGCGCGAACATCGCGAGCGCCTCGTCGACGGTCCGGTTCAGATTGGCCTTCGCGAAGGACTCGGTCGCCGAGGCGAACACGGCGACCTCACGGGCGCCGAGCGCGAGGGCCCGGTCGAGACCGCGCTCGTTCGGCACGAGCACCGGGAGCCGTACGGGAAGGTCCCGGACGCGCGGGAACAGCTCCTCGGCGTCGGCGAGCTGGGGCACCCACTTCGGGTGCACGAAGCTCGTCGCCTCGATGGTCGTCAGGCCCGCGGCGGCGAGCCGCCGCACGAACTCGGCCTTCACGTCCGTCGGGACGGCCGTCTTCTCGTTCTGCAGCCCGTCCCGGGCACCGACCTCGTGGATCCGCACCCGGGCGGGGAGCGACGGGTCGGGCACGGTCATCGGCAGTCCGCCGCTCATGCGTCCTCCTCCTCGCGGGGCGTCACCACGGCCAGGATCTGGTCCATGGCGACGGTGGTGCCGGGCGTGACGTCCAGCTCGGTGACGGTGCCGGCGTGCGGGGCGGAGATGACGTGCTCCATCTTCATCGCCTCGACCACCAGCAGGCTCTGCCCGGCCTCCACCTCGTCCCCGACGGCCACCTTCACGACGGTCACGGTCCCGGGCATCGGCGCGGCGAGCGTGTCGGCCCCGCCGTGCCGGGCGCCGGAGAGGGCGGCCTCGACGGGGTCGTGGTCCAGGACGTGCCAGGAGTCCCCGTCCCGGCCGAGCCAGTCGCCGGCGCGGTGGAAGGCGTGGGTGAGGCCGTCCACGGTGACGGTCACCCCGGTGGGGGTGACCCGGGAGCCGGTCGGGGCCTGAGCCGTCACCGGCTCGAGTCCCGGTACCCGGAACGGGAAGGCGAGCGGCTTCGGTGCGCCGCCCAGGCGCCACCCGCTCGGCACGTCGAACGGATCCGTCCAGCCGTCCCGGGGCGCCGGGGCCAGCTCCGCGAGCCGCACGGCGGCCGCCGCCGCGTACACCTCGTCCGGTACGCCCGCCGGGACCAGGCTCTCCGCGTCCCGCTCCACCAGACCCGTGTCCATCGCCCCGGACACCACGTCCGGGTGGGCGAGCAGGCGGCGGAGGAAGCCGGCGTTCGTGGGGACGCCCAGGGTGACCAGGTCGGCGAGGGCCGCGCGGAGCTTCCGCAGGGCCGTCGGCCGGTCGGCCGCGTGGACGATGACCTTCGACAGCATCGGGTCGTAGAGGGAGGAGACCTCGCTGCCCTCGACCAGGCCCGAGTCCGTCCGTACGCCGTTCCCCTGCGGCTCGTTCAGCGCGAGGACCGTGCCGCCCGAGGGCAGGAAGCCGCGCGAGGGGTCCTCGGCGCAGATCCGGGCCTCGATCGCCCAGCCGTCGAGCCGGACGTCGTCCTGGCCGAAGCCCAGCGGCTCACCGGCGGCGACCCGCAGCTGCCACTCCACCAGGTCCAGGCCCGTGATCAGCTCGGTCACGGGGTGCTCGACCTGGAGACGGGTGTTCATCTCCATGAAGTAGTACGCGGACGGGTCACCGCCCGGGACGATGAACTCGACCGTTCCCGCGCCGACGTAGCCGCAGGACCGGGCGGCCTCCACGGCCGCCGCGCCCATCGCCGCGCGGGTCTTCTCGTCGAGGAGGACGCTCGGCGCCTCCTCGATGATCTTCTGGTGGCGGCGCTGGAGCGAGCACTCGCGCTCGCCGAGGTGCACCACGTTCCCGTGCGCGTCCGCCAGGACCTGGATCTCGATGTGGCGGGGCCGGTCGATCCACCGCTCGACGAGCAGCGTGTCGTCGCCGAAGGACGCCCGCGCCTCCCGGCGGGCCGCCGCGATCTCCTCGTCCAGGACCGCGAGGTCCCGCACCAGGCGCATGCCCTTGCCGCCGCCGCCCGCGCTCGGCTTGAGGAGGACGGGGGCGCCCAACTCGCGGGCGGCCTCGGCGATCTCGGGGTCGGCGGCACCGGGGACGACCGGCACGCCGGCCGCCTTCACGGTCTCCTTCGCCCGGATCTTGTCGCCCATGAGGGAGATCGCCTCGGCGGACGGCCCGATGAAGACGAGGCCCGCGTCCGCGCAGGCCTGCGCGAACCCGGCGTTCTCGGCGAGGAAGCCGTAGCCGGGGTGGACGGCCTGCGCCCCGGTCCGCCGGGCCGCGTCGAGCAGGGCCGGGACGGACAGGTACGACTCGGAGGCCGGCGGCGGACCGATCCGTACCGCCGTGTCCGCCTCCCGTACGTGCCGGGCGTCGGCGTCCGCGTCGCTGTAGACGGCCACCGAGCGCACGCCCATCGCCCGCAGGGTGCGGATGACGCGGACGGCGATCTCGCCCCGGTTGGCCACGAGGACGGTGTCGAACATGCTCTGCATCTTCTGGGAGCCCTTCACATCCGGAAGACGCCGAACTGGGGGTCACCCAGGGGCGCGTTGGCACAGGCGGTCAGGGCGAGGCCGAGGACCTGCCGGGTCTCCAGCGGGTCGATGACCCCGTCGTCCCACAGCCGGGCGGTCGCGTAGTAGGCGTTGCCCTGGCTCTCGTACTGCTCGCGGATCGGAGCCTTGAAGGCCTCCTCGTCCTCCGCGCTCCACTCGTCGCCGAGCTGGTCGCGCTTGACGGTCGCGAGCACGGACGCGGCCTGCTCGCCGCCCATGACCGAGATCTTGGCGTTGGGCCACATCCACAGGAAGCGGGGGGAGTACGCCCGGCCGCACATCGAGTAGTTGCCCGCGCCGTACGAACCGCCGACGACGACCGTCAGCTTCGGCACCCGGGTGGTGGCCACGGCCGTGACCATCTTCGCGCCGTGCTTGGCGATGCCGCCGTGCTCGTACGCCTTGCCGACCATGAAGCCGGTGATGTTCTGCAGGAACACCAGCGGGATGCCGCGCTGGTCGCACAGCTCGATGAAGTGCGCGCCCTTCTGGGCGGACTCGGCGAACAGGATGCCGTTGTTGGCGACGATGCCGACCGGGTGGCCGTGGATCCGGGCGAAGCCGGTGACGAGCGTCTGCCCGTACTCCGACTTGAACTCCTGGAAGCGGGAGCCGTCCACGATCCGGGCGATGACCTCGCGCACGTCGTAGGGGGTGCGGGAGTCGACGGGCACGGCCCCGTAAAGACCGTACGGGTCGACCTTCGGCTCCTCGGCCGGCTCGACCTTCCAGGGCAGCGGCCCGCGCTCGGGGAGGGTCGCCACGATGTTCCGCACGATCCGCAGGGCGTGCGCGTCGTCCTCCGCCAGGTGGTCGGTGACGCCGGAGATCCGGGAGTGGACCTCGCCGCCGCCGAGCTCCTCGGCCGTGACGACCTCGCCGGTCGCCGCCTTCACGAGCGGCGGACCGCCCAGGAAGATCGTGCCCTGGTTCCGTACGATCACGGCTTCGTCGCTCATCGCCGGGACGTACGCGCCGCCCGCCGTGCAGGAGCCCATGACGGCCGCGATCTGCGGGATGCCGGCGCCGGACATCCGGGCCTGGTTGAAGAAGATCCGGCCGAAGTGCTCGCGGTCCGGGAAGACCTCGTCCTGCATCGGCAGGAAGGCGCCGCCCGAGTCGACGAGATAGAGGCAGGGGAGACGATTCTCCAGTGCCACCTCCTGCGCCCGCAGGTGCTTCTTCACGGTCATCGGGTAGTACGTGCCGCCCTTGACGGTCGCGTCGTTCGCGACGATCACGCACTCGCGCCCGCTGACCCGGCCGATGCCCGCGATGACACCGGCCGCCGGGGCCTGGTCGCCGTACATGCCGTTCGCCGCGAGCGGCGCCAGCTCCAGGAACGGCGAGCCCGGGTCGAGCAGTGTGTCCACCCGGTCCCGGGGCAGCAGCTTGCCGCGCGCGGTGTGCCGGGCCCGGGACTTCTCACCGCCGCCCAGGGCGGCCGCCGCGAGCTTGGCGCGCAGGGTCGCGGCCAGCTCGTGATGGGCCGCCTCGTTGGCCTGCCAGGCCGGCGAGGCGGGATCCGCCGCACTCGACAGCACAGGTGCCTGCTGCATCGACCGATCTCCCTTGTCCGGTTAATGAGCGTTAACGTATGCCGCCCAGGTTAACGACCGCTAACCGGGTTGTCTAGGATTGGATTCATGACCACCAGCCCGACGCGGATGGACGCGCCGACCCGCCGCGAGCAGATCCTCAAGGAGGCCGCCCGCCTCTTCGCCGAGCGCGGCTTCCACGGGGTGGGCGTGGACGAGATAGGAGCCGCGGTCGGCATCAGCGGCCCCGGCCTCTACCGCCACTTCCCCGGGAAGGACGCGATGCTCGCGGAGCTCCTGGTGGGCATCAGCGAGCGGCTCCTGTCCGGCGGCCGCCTGCGCGTGGCCGAGGCCGACGGGGATCCGGTCGTCCTCCTCGGCTCCCTCATCGACGGGCACATCGACTTCGCCCTCGACGACCGGCCGCTGATCACCCTCCACGACCGCGAGCTCGACCGGCTCAAGGACGAGGACCGCAAGCGGGTCCGGCAGCTCCAGCGGCAGTACGTCGAACTGTGGGTCGCGGTCGTCCGCGAGCTGTACCCCGACGCGGGGGAGTCCGAGTCCCGCACGGCCGTCCACGCCGTCTTCGGCCTGCTCAACTCGACCCCGCACCTGGCCGCGCTCGGCCGCCGCCCCATGGAGGACCTGCTGCGGAAGCTGGCGCACGGGGCGTTCGGGGCGCTGGGCGCGTAGGCCGTCCGGTCCGAGGGCCGAAACGTTTACCGATCGGCAAGGCGGCTCCGACAGAATGACCCCATGCCGATACTCAGCCGCCCCGCCCTCGTCGAGCACCTCGTCCGCACCCGGATCGCGGGAGACGTCGCCACCCCGCGCGACAACAACCTCTCCCACTACCGGGCGCTCGCCAACGGCGACCGGCACTACTGGCTCGGCCTGGAGCTCGGCGACCGCTGGACCGACGAGCAGGACGTGCTCGCCGTGATGGCTGAGCGGTGCGGCGTCGTCGACGACCCCGCCCACCGGGTCGGTCAGGACACCATCGACCCCGAGCTCACCGTCGACGGCCTCGACCGGATGGCCGCGCGCCTCCGCAAGGCCGCCGCGGGCCGCGAGCGGGTCCTCTTCGCGACCGGTCACCCCGGCTCGCTCATCGACGTCCACAGCCGGGTCGCCGCCGCGCTGCGGGCCCAGGGCTGCGACATCGTCCGGATCCCCGGCGGGCTCGTCGCCGACGAGGGGTACGTCGTGCAGTTCGCCGACGTGGCCGTCTTCGAGCGCGGCGCGAGTCTGTGGCACACCCACTCCCCTGAGCCGATGAACGCGATCCTCGACGCGCTCGGCGAGGACGGCCGCCCGGACCTGGTCGTCGCGGACCACGGCTGGGCCGGGCGCGCGGGCCAGCGGGGCATCGACTCCGTCGGCTACGCGGACTGCAACGACCCCGCGCTCTTCATCGGCGAGGCGGAGGGCACGATGCAGGTCACGATCCCCCTCGACGACCACGTCCTGGACCCCCGCTTCTACGAGCCCCTGACGGCGTACACGCTGAACGCGGCGGGGCTTGCCTGAGCCCCGTCAGGGGGCGGCCCGGCGCTGTCCCACCCCCGGCGTCGGGTCCAGGTACACCCGGCGGATCGCCGGGAACCGCTCCCTGAGCTGGGACTCCGCGTCCTCGCAGGCCCATTCCACCTGCTCCGCCGACGACACGTCCCGGAAGTCGATCTTCGCCGCGACCATGACCTCGCCGGGGCCCTGGATCAGGGTGATCAGGTCGAGGACGCCGATGACGTGGGGGACGGAGAGCAGTTCCTCGCGGATGCCTTCGCGCATGCGGCGCGGGGCAGGGCGGCCGACGAGGAGTTCGGCGTTGGAGCGGCCCAGGACCCAGGCCACGTACACGAGCAGCACGCCGATGAGGATCGAGGCGATGCCGTCCCAGACGCCGGAGCCGGTGATCTGGCCGCCGAGCAGGCCGCCCGCCGCGAGCATGAGGCCGACGAGGGCGGCGGAGTCCTCCATGACGACCGCCTTGACGGTCGTGTCGGGGGTCAGTCGGAGGTACTGGGCGAAGGGGGTCTTCACCCGCTCCGCCTCCGCCCTGACCTGTTTGATGCCGGTGCGGAGCGAGAAGCCCTCCAGGAGGAAGGCGACGCCCAGGACGATGTACGAGGCCAGCGGGTCGCCGAGCTCCTCGCCGTGGGTGAGGGTGTGGATGCCGTCGTAGATCGAGAAGACCGCGCCTCCGACGAAGGTGGCGACCGCGGCCAGCAACGCCCAGACGTAGCGCTCGCCCGCGTAGCCGACGGGGTGGTCCTCGTCGGCCGGTTTCTCGCTCCGCTTCAGCGCGGTGAGCAGCAGGGCCTCGGTGACGGTGTCGGCGACCGAGTGGGCGGCCTCCGAGAGCATCGCGCTGGAGCCGCTGACGATGCCCGCGACGGCCTTGGCGACGGCGATCCCGAGGTTCGCCGCCGCCGCCACGATCACCGTGAAGGTGCTCTCTCCCTGTTCCGCCATGTGTCGGACGGTATGTCCGGTCAGTGGCGCGGGACGCGAACGACACCCTCCTGGATGACGGAGATCGCCAGGCGTCCGTCCTGGGTGAAGATCCGGGCCTGCCCGAGGCCGCGCCCGCCGGACGCGGTCGGCGACTCCTGGTCGTACAGGAGCCATTCGTCGGCCCGGAAGGGGCGGTGGAACCACATGGCGTGGTCCAGGGACGCCCCGACGACGTCGCCGACGGCCCAGCCGCCGCGCCCGTGGGCGAGGAGGACCGAGTCGAGCAGCGTCATGTCGGAGACGTACGTGGCGAGGACGACGTGCAGGAGCGGGTCGTCGGCCAGTTTGCCGTTGGTGCGGAACCAGACCTGGGAGCGCGGTTCGCGCGGCTGCCCGACCGTCCCCCACGGGGGCGTCTCGGCGTAGCGCAGGTCCACCGCCGCCCTGGCCTCGATCAGCCGGTCCGCGACCTCGCGGGGGAGGTGGCGGGGGAGCATCTCGGCCGGCGTGGGCAGCGACTCCGGATCCGGCGCTGCCGGCATCTCCACCTGGTGGTCGAGCCCCTCCTCGTACGTCTGGAAGGACGCGGAGAGGTGGAAGATCGGCTGCCCGTGCTGGACGGCCACGACCCGGCGGGTGGTGAAGGAGCGGCCGTCGCGGATGCGGTCGACCGTGTAGACGATCGGCGCGCCCGGGTCGCCGGGCCGCAGGAAGTACGCGTGGAGCGAGTGTGCGAGGCGGTCCCCGGGGACGGTCCGGCCCGCCGCCACCAGCGCCTGGGCGGCCACCTGGCCGCCGAAGACGCGGGGGACGATCGAGGAGCGGGACTCGCCCCGGAAGATGTCCTGCTCGATCCGCTCCAGGTCGAGCAGATCGAGCAGGTCATCCAGTGCCGTGTGCGGTTGCGGCACTTACAGGCCCATCGACTTCGCGATGATCGACTTCATGATCTCGCTGGTGCCGCCGTAGATGCGGTTGACGCGGTTGTCGGCGTACAGGCGGGCGATCGGGTACTCGTTCATGTAGCCGTAGCCGCCGTGCAGCTGGAGGCAGCGGTCGATGACGCGGTGCGCGACCTCGGTGCAGAACAGCTTGGCGCTGGCGGCCTCGGCGGGGGACAGCTCGCCCGCGTCCAGGGCCTCCAGGGCGCGGTCGGCGACGGCCTCGGCGGCGTCGACCTCGGCCTGGCAGGCGGCCAGCTCGAACTTGGTGTTCTGGAAGGAGGCGACCGGCTTGCCGAAGACCGTGCGGTCCGTGACGTACTGCTGGGCGAAGCGGACGGCGGCCTTGGCCTGGGCGTAGGCGCCGAAGGCGATGCCCCAGCGCTCGGAGGCCAGGTTGTGGCCGAGGTAGTAGAAGCCCTTGCCCTCCTCGCCGAGCAGGTCCTCGGCGGGCACCTTGACGTCGACGAAGGCCAGCTCGGCGGTGTCGGAGGTGCGCAGGCCGAGCTTGTCGAGCTTGCGGCCGATGGAGTAGCCCTCGGACTTGGTGTCGACGGCGAAGAGGGAGATGCCGAAGCGGCGGTCGTCCTCGGACGGGGCGGAGGTGCGGGCGCAGACGATCACGCGGTCGGCGTGGACGCCGCCGGTGATGAAGGTCTTGGCGCCGTTGAGGACGTAGTGGGTGCCGTCCTCGGAGAGCTTGGCGGTGGTCTTCATGCCCGCGACGTCGGAGCCGGTGCCCGGCTCGGTCATCGCGAGGGCCCACATCTCCTCGCCGGTGACGAACTTCGGCAGGAAGCGCTTCTTCTGCTCGTCGGTGGCGAGCATCTTGATGTACGGCAGGGCGAGCAGCACGTGGACGCCGGAGCCGCCGAACTGGACGCCGGCGCGCGAGGTCTCCTCGTACAGGACGGCCTCGAACTTGTGGGTGTCCAGGCCCGCGCCGCCGAACTCCTCGGGGACGTTGATGCCGAAGATGCCGAGCTCGCCGAGCTTGTCGTAGAACTCGCGCGGCGCCTGGCCCGCGGCGAACCACTCGTCGTAGACGGGGACGACCTCGGCCTCGATGAAGGCGCGGATGGTCTCCCGGAACGCCTCGTGGTCCTCGTTGAATACGGTACGGCGCACGGTGCGACTCCTCCGGTGTGCGGGCCAGTTGTCTAAGCGCTTGCTCAGTGTTGTTGAGTACGAAGTTACCGACCGGTCAACCCCTCTGTCCAGCGTTCGGTGCCGAGTGCAATGCGAACCACAGCTCCATCCGTACGTCCGGATCGTCCAGGTCCCGGTCGAGGAGCGCCGCGCAGCGGGCGATGCGCTGGCGGACGGTGTTGCGGTGCAGGCCGGTCGCCACCGCCGTCCGGTCCCAGCTGCCGTGCAGGGAGAGCCAGACCCGGAGCGTCTCGACGAGGGGTTCGGTGAGCGGGGCCAGCACGTCCCGGGCGTACGCGGCGGCCTCGTCGCGGTCCACCAGCGAGGCGAAGCCGTTGGCGCGGTGCCGGACCAGGGCCGCCCGGGACGCCTCCGCCCTGCGCAGTGCCCGGGCCGCCTGGGCGTCCCCGGCCGCGAGCTCCGAGGCCGCCACCGGGGCGCTCGCGCCGAGGGTCCAGCCCTGCTGGGCGGTGACGGGGGCGGAGGAGGGCAGGAGGAGGCGCACGGTGCCGGGGCGCACGGCGCCCGGGGTGTCCGGGCCCGGGCCGGGGCCCGCCGGTGTCGCGGCCGGTGTCGCGCCCGTGGCCACGTCCGCGGCCACGTCCGTGGCCACCAGCGGGGTCCCGAGGGCCGCCGCCAGGCTCGCCGCCGCGAACGGGGTGCCGTCGCCGCCGCGCGCGTGGACCACCGTCCAGGGGCCCGGGCCCAGCGCGCCCGCGACCTCCGCCGGGGGCGCGCCGAGCAGCAGCCGGACCAGGGCCCCGTCCCGCACGGTCACGTCCGCGCCCCGGTGCGGGGCCGTGAGCAGGGAGAGCAGGACCACCGCGACGCCCGCGATCGTGTGGTCGCCCGGGCCGCGCCGCTCCGTCGCCACCCCCAGCGTCAGGCCCTCCCCGCCGCCGAGCGCGTACGCGGCGAGCCGCAGCCCGCCGCCGTCCCCGCTCGCCGACGCCGGTCCGCCCGGGCGCGGCCCGAGCACCCCCGCCAGGTCCCGCAGGGCCCGCGCCGCCTCCGCCGGGACCTCCCGGCCGGCCGCCGCCGACTCCGTGCCGTCCGCCCCGAACAGCACCGCACGCCCGCCGAGCCGCGAGGCGAGCGCGCCGAGCACCGCCGGGACCGGGGCCGGCCGGGCCGCGGCCGCCGCCAGGGACTGCTGGGCCTCGGTCACCCGGCGCAGCTCGTGCAGCCGGGCCTCCGCCATCAGCCGCCACAGCGCCCGCGCCACCGCCGTGAACGGGGTCCGGGGAGGGACCTCCACGAGCGGCAGGCCGTGCCGCTCGCACGCGGCGACGAGCTCCCGCGGCACCGTGTCGTAGACCGGCGTCACCCCGAAGGCGAGCGCCGCCGCCCCCGCCTCCACGACCCGCTCGACGTAGTGCGCCGGATCGGTGAGCTGCACGCCGGCCGTCATGAGCAGCTCGCCGCCGAGCAGATACGGATACGGGTCGGCCATCTCCGAGGTGTGCACCCAGTGCAGCGGGACGTCCTCGGGCCCGGCGAGCAGCCTGAGCCCCAGGTCGGGGCGGGCGAGCAGCGCGGCGAGCGACACCGGCGGCGCCGGGGGAGTGGAGCCGGGCTCCGGTGCGGTCGCCGCGGTCGCCGGGGTGGGTGCGGTCATCGAGATGGACCCTTCGTACATCAACTGTCCGTGCAGTGGAGGGAACGTACACTTCAATGTCTCTTTCGGGCCATTTACTGTCGAGCCGGACCCACCGACACTCCCAGGAGGACCCCGACCATGAGCAGCAGCGACCAGAACGCCTTCCGCGGCCCGATCGACTCGTCCCGCATCCCGCGGTACGCCGGTCCCGCGACGTTCGCCCGGCTGCCGCGCCTCGACGAGGTCGGCACCGCCGACGTCGCCGTGGTCGGCGTCCCCTTCGACACCGGCGTCTCCTACCGCCCCGGCGCCCGCTTCGGCGGCAACGCCATCCGCGAGGCCTCCCGCCTCCTGCGCCCCTACAACCCCGCGCAGGACGCCTCCCCCTTCGCCCTCGCCCAGGTCGCGGACGCCGGTGACATCGCCGCCAACCCGTTCAACATCAACGAGGCCGTCGAGACCATCGAGGCCGCCGCCGACGACCTCCTCGGCACCGGCGCCCGCATGATGACCCTCGGCGGCGACCACACCATCGCCCTGCCGCTGCTGCGCTCCGTCGCCAAGAAGCACGGCCCCGTCGCCCTGCTCCACTTCGACGCGCACCTCGACACCTGGGACACCTACTTCGGCGCCGAGTACACCCACGGCACCCCGTTCCGCCGCGCCGTCGAGGAGGGCATCCTCGACACCTCCGCCCTCTCCCACGTCGGCACCCGCGGCCCGCTCTACGGCAAGCAGGACCTCACCGACGACGAGAAGCTCGGCTTCGGCATCGTGACGTCCTCCGACGTCTACCGCCGCGGCGCCGACGAGGTCGCCGACCAGCTGCGCCAGCGCATCGGCGACCGCCCGCTGTACATCTCCATCGACATCGACTGCCTCGACCCGGCCCACGCCCCCGGCACCGGCACCCCCGAGGCCGGCGGCATGACCTCCCGCGAGCTCCTGGAGATCCTCCGCGGCCTCTCCTCCTGCAACCTGGTCTCCGCCGACGTCGTCGAGGTCGCCCCGGCGTACGACCACGCCGAGATCACGGCGGTCGCCGCGTCGCACACGGCGTACGAACTGACGACGATCATGTCCCGCCAGATCGCTGCGGGCCGCGCCGCAGACGCGAAGTAACCTCGGGCGGCAGCGGGCTCAGGTACGTGGTGGGGTGCGGCCCGGTGGTCGGGTCGTGCCCGCCCGTTCCGCCCTGCGGAACGCCTGCCCACGTCCTGACCGCCATCCCCGAAGGGACGCCTCCATGACCCACGACCACGACCTCGTGCTCCGGCCCACCGCGGCCCAGACGGATGCGGCCCTGAACCCGCCCCCCGGCCGCAACGGCGGCGACCTCGTCGTAGAGACCCTCACCGGCCTCGGCGCCACGACGGTCTTCGGCCTCCCCGGCCAGCACGCCCTCGGCATGTTCGACGCCCTGCGCCGCTCCGACCTCCGCTACGTCGGCCTCCGCGTCGAGAACAACGCCGGCTTCGCCGCCGACGCGTACGGCCGGATCACCGGCGAGGCCGCCCCGCTGCTGCTCTCCACCGGCCCCGGCGCGCTCATGTCGCTCGCCGCGCTCCAGGAGGCGGCCGCCGCCTCCGCCCCCGTCCTCGCGATCGGCAGCCAGATCCCGGTGGCCGGGCTCGGCGGCGGCCGGCACGGCTACCTGCACGAGCTCCGCGACCAGCAGGCCTCGTTCCGCGACGTCGTGAAGTCCGTCCACACGGTCCGTACGCAGTCCCAGATCCCGTCCGCGATCGCGGCGGCCTGGGAGTCGGCGCTCACCGCCCCGCACGGCCCGGTCTGGGTGGAGATCCCGCAGGACGTCCTCCTCGCGGAGACGACGATCCCCGTCGTCACGGCCATGGACGCGACCCCCGAGGACGTCGTCCCGCGCCCCGAGCTGACGGCGGTCGCGGCGCACCTCCTGGCGAACGCCGAGCGGCCCGCGATCATCGCGGGCGGCGGCGTCGTCCGCTCCGACGCCTCCGGCAAGCTCCTCGCGCTCGCCGAGAAGATCGACGCGCCCGTCGTCACCACCTTCGGCGGCAAGGGCGCCTTCCCGTGGGAGCACCCGCTGTCGCTCCAGTCCTGGCTGGAGGACCAGCACACGACGGACTTCCTGGAGGACGCCGACGTCCTCCTCGTCGTCGGCTCGGGCCTCGGCGAGCTGTCCTCGAACTACCACACGTTCGCCCCGCGCGGCCGGGTGATCCAGATCGAGGCCGACGCGGGCAAGCTGGAGTCCAACCACCCGGCGCTCGGCATCCACGCGGACGCCCGCCTCGCGCTCCAGGCGCTCCTGGAGACGGTCGGGACCCGTGAGGACCCGACGGCCCCGGAGCGGGTCTCGGCGGTCCTGGGCAAGGTCCGGGACCGGATCGCGGCCCAGGACCTCGGCCTGGAGCAGCGGATCGTCGCGGCCGTACGGGAGGCGCTGCCGGACCGGGCGCCGAGCTTCTGGGACATGACGATCCTGGCGTACTGGGCGTGGTCGGCCTTCGACGCGCGGCACCCGAACACGATGCACTCGGCCCAGGGCGCCGGCGGCCTCGGCTACGGCTTCCCCGCCGCCCTCGGCGCGGCCGCCGCCGACCCGTCCCGGCCGGTCCTCGCGGTCTCCGGCGACGGCGGCGCGATGTACTCGATCGCGGAGCTGGCGACGGCGAAGCAGTACGGCCTCGACGTGACCTGGCTGATCGTCGACGACGGCGGCTACGGGATCCTGCGCGAGTACATGACGGGCGCGTTCGGCGAGGCCACGGCCACCGAACTGTCCCGCCCGGACTTCGTGGCCCTCGCCGAGTCCTTCGGCGTCCCGGCGACCCTGACGACCCCGGAGTCCCTGACGGCGGACCTGGCGAAGGCCCTCGCCACCCCGGGCCCGTCGGTGGTGGTCCTCCCGGCCCTCCTGAGGATGTTCGAGCCGACGCACCTGTGACGGGTGCGGGTGACCCGCCCGGCCCGTGGGGGGCCGGGCGGGTCACCCGCTCAGTCGACGAGCCCCTCCCAGGCCTTCCGGTACTCGGCGAGCTGGGCCTCGTACCCCTGGCGGAAGTGCTCCGCCTCCGCCCTCACGTTCTCGCGGCTCATGGCCTTGGGGGGTATCAGCCGCGCCACGTCGGCGAAGGCCTCCGCCGCCGCTTCGGCGACGGCCCCGCCCCGCTCCCGCGCGGTCAGTACGTCGGGTCCTGCATCTCGCAGGAATTCCAGGAAGGCCGCCCGCGGGCTGTCCGTCGTCTTCCTCAGGTCCCTGTCCGTCACCGGTGTCAACCGGCCCGCCGTCGCGAACCCCCGTACCGCCCGCAGCGCCGCGTACAGCCGTCCCCACTGGTACGCCCTCCCGTCCTCGACCCGTGCCATGCGCTCTCCCTTCCGCTCGGCTGTGCCACGGGCCTCCTACCCACAACCGCTCCCGCCCGTGCGGGCAACCTTCGCGCCGCTGCCGCGGTCCCAGTCCCCGAAGGGGCCGTGGCAGCGACGGGGGGAGCCGTGATGCGCGTGCTGGTGAAGGTGGCGAAGGGCATCGGCGAGTTCGTGGGGGAGCTCGTCGGGGAGGCCCTCGCCTGTCTGCTCGTCTTCGGGGTGCTGCTCGGCGTCGGATTCCTGGTGATCCAGGGGATGCGCGTCAGCCCCGCGGGGACCGCCACCGCAGGCGGGCTGTTCGTGCTGTTCGTCGGGTACGGGGCCATGGAGGCCTTCCGCGGGCCCGGGCGGCGCCGCAAGGGACGGCTGGCGGCCGCCGCCACCGTCGCCTTCGGGGTCGTGGCCGTCCTGGCGTTCCTCGCGGCCTCCTGCACCTGCTGGTGGTCCTAGGACCACGGTCCCGTATTTGTTGCGGCGGGATGAAATCGCACGTCGGCCGTGTTGGGCCTTCCGGTAGAGCAGGACGAACGGGAGGCCTTCGTGGCGGCGGTGGGGCACAAAGAGCCGGATCGGAAACAGCAGGGCTGGGCGCGCAGGCTGGCCGGGTACGCGTGGCGGTACAAGGCGAACACGCTGCTCGCGCTCGGGTCGTCCCTCGTCGGCATGGCCGTGCTCGCGCTCGTGCCGCTCGTCACCAAGGTGATCATCGACGACGTCATCGGGACGAAGACCCGGAGCCTCGGCGTCTGGACGGGGCTGCTCCTCGGCTCCGCCGTCCTCGTCTACGCCCTCACCTACGTCCGCCGCTACTACGGCGGCCGCCTCGCCCTCGACGTCCAGCACGACCTGCGGACCGACATGTACGAGACCGTCACCCGGCTCGACGGGCGGCGGCAGGACGAGCTGTCCACCGGGCAGGTCGTCGGGCGGGCCACCAGCGACCTGCAACTCATCCAAGGTCTTCTCTTCATGCTCCCGATGACGATCGGGAACATCCTGCTCTTCCTCATCTCGCTGGCCGTCATGGCCTACCTGTCGATCCCGCTCACCCTCGTCGCGCTCGCCGTCGCCCCCGCCCTCTGGTGGATCGCCAAGCGCAGCCGCACCCGCCTCCACCCGGCGACCTGGCACGCGCAGCAGCAGGCCGCCGTCGTCGCCGGGGTCGTCGACGGGGCCGTGACCGGCGTCCGGGTCGTCAAGGGCTTCGGCCAGGAGGACCAGGAGACCGGCAAGATCCGCGAGGCCGGGCGGAAGCTGTTCGCGGGGCGCCTGCGGACGATCCGGCTGAACTCGAAGTACACCCCGGCGCTCCAGGCCGTCCCGGCCCTCGGCCAGGTCGCCGTCCTCGCGCTCGGCGGCTGGCTCGCCTACCGGCACCAGATCACCCTCGGCACCTTCGTCGCCTTCTCCGCCTACCTGGCCTCCCTCGTCGGCCCGGTCCGCATGCTCGCCATGGTCCTCACCGTCGGCCAGCAGGCCCGCGCCGGCGTCGAGCGGGTCTACGACCTCATCGACACCGAGCCGACCATCAAGGACGGCACCAAGGAGCTGCCCGCCGACGCGCCCGCGACCGTCGAGTTCGACGACGTGAGCTTCGCGTACGAGGACGGGCGGCCCGTCCTCGAAGGCTTCTCGCTGGAGATCCGCCAGGGCGAGACCGTCGCCGTCGTCGGCGCCTCCGGCTCCGGCAAGTCCACCGTCTCGCTCCTCCTGCCCCGCTTCTACGACGTCACCCACGGCGCCGTCCTCGTCGGCGGCCACGACGTCCGCGAGCTCACCCTCGACTCGCTGCGCGCCGCCGTCGGCCTCGTCCCCGAGGACTCCTTCCTCTTCTCCGACACGGTCGCCGCGAACATCGCGTACGGCGTCCCCGACGCCACCCGCGAGCAGATCGAGACCGCCGCCCGCGCCGCCCAGGCGGACCGTTTCATCGCCGATCTCCCCGACGGGTACGACACCAAGGTCGGCGAGCACGGCCTCACCCTCTCCGGCGGCCAGCGCCAGCGCGTCGCCCTCGCCCGCGCGATCCTCACCGACCCCCGGCTCCTCCTCCTCGACGACGCCACCTCGGCCGTCGACGCCAAGGTCGAGCACGAGATCCACGAGGCCCTGAAGTCGGTGATGGCGGGCCGTACGACCCTGCTCATCGCACACCGCCGCTCCACCCTCGGCCTCGCCGACCGCATCGCCGTCCTGGAGGACGGCCGCCTCGCCGACATCGGCACCCACGCCGAGCTGGAGCAGCGCTCCCCGCTCTTCCGCCGCCTCCTCACCGACCCCGAGGAGCTCGGCGCCGTCTCGCCCGGCCACCTCACCCCGCCGGACGAGCTCCCCGAGGACCGCACGCTGCGGGCCGAGCTGGACGCCGAGTTCGACGCCGAGCGGGGCATCACCCCGACCCTGTGGGTACGGGACGAGACCACCGGCCGCGAGACCCCCGCGCCCGGAGCCACCCCCGAGCTCCTCGCCGCCGTCGAGGCGCTGCCGCCGGCCACCGACACCCCGGACATCGACGAGGCCCGGGCCGTGTCGCCCGAGGACGCGTACGGGCTGCGCCGGCTCCTGCGCGGCTTCGGCGTCCCGCTGCTCATCAGCCTCGGTCTTGTCGCCCTCGACGCGGGCGCGGGCCTGCTGCTCCCGGTCCTGATCCGGCACGGCATCGACGAGGGCGTGAACCGGCTCGCCATCGGCGCCGTGTGGGCGGCCTCCGCGCTCGCCCTGGTCACCGTCCTCGTGCAGTGGGTCGCGCAGACCGCCGAGACCCGGATGACCGGCCGCACCGGCGAGCGGGTGCTGTACGCGCTGCGCCTGAAGATCTTCGCCCAGCTCCAGCGGCTCGGCCTCGACTACTACGAGCGCGAGCTCACCGGCCGGATCATGACCCGGATGACCACGGACGTCGACGCCCTGTCGACCTTCCTGCAGACGGGCCTGGTCACCGCCTTCGTCTCGGTCGTGACCTTCTTCGGGATCATGGTCGCGCTGCTCGTGCTCGACCTCCAGCTCGCCCTGGTCGTCTTCGCGACCCTGCCGGTCCTCGCCATCGGCACGTACTACTTCCGCCGCTCCAGCGTGAAGGCGTACGAGCTGGCGCGCGAGCGGATCAGCGTCGTCAACGCCGACCTCCAGGAGTCCGTCTCCGGCCTGCGGATCGTGCAGGCCTTCCGCCGCGAGCGCTCGGGCGCGGCCCGGTTCGCGGAGCGCAGCGACTCGTACCGCGAGGCGCGCGTCCGGGGCCAGTGGCTGATCTCGGTCTACTTCCCCTTCGTGACCCTGCTGTCCTCCGTCGCGGCCGCCGCCGTCCTGATCGTCGGCGCGAACCGCATCGAGGCCGGCACCCTCACCACCGGCGCCCTCGTCGCCTACCTCCTCTACATCGACCTCTTCTTCGCGCCCGTGCAGCAGCTCTCGCAGGTCTTCGACGGCTACCAGCAGGCCGCCGTCTCGCTGAAGCGGATGCAGGAGCTCCTCCAGGAGCCGACGTCGACGGCCGCCGCCGACGCGCCCCTGGACGTGCTTTCGCTGCGCGGCGAGATCGCGTTCGAGGACGTCTCGTTCGCGTACGGGGACGAGGAAGAGGCCCTCACCGGGATCGATCTCCGCATCCCGGCCGGGCAGACCGTCGCCTTCGTCGGCGAGACCGGCGCCGGCAAGTCCACGCTGGTCAAGCTGGTCGCCCGGTTCTACGACCCGACGGGCGGCCGGATCACCGCCGACGGCACCGACCTGCGGGACCTCGACCTCACCGCGTACCGCCACCGGCTCGGCGTCGTCCCCCAGGAGGCGTACCTCTTCGCCGGGACGATCCGCGACGCCATCGCGTACGGCCGCCCCGAGGCGACCGACGCCGAGGTCGAGGCGGCGGCCCGCGCGGTCGGCGCGCACGACATGATCGCCACGCTCGACGGCGGCTACCTCCACGAGGTCGCCGAGCGCGGCCGCAACCTCTCCGCCGGTCAGCGCCAGCTGATCGCGCTCGCCCGCGCCGAGCTCGTCGACCCGGACATCCTGCTCCTGGACGAGGCCACGGCGGCCCTGGACCTGGCGACCGAGGCCCAGGTCAACCAGGCCACCGACCGGCTCGCGGGCCGCCGCACGACCCTCGTCGTCGCCCACCGCCTGACGACGGCCGCGCGCGCGGACCGGGTGGTCGTGATGGACCACGGCCGGGTCGCGGAGGACGGCACCCACGACGAACTCCTGGCCCTGGGCGGCCGGTACGCGACGCTGTGGAACACGTTCATCGGGGAGGCGGAGCCGGAGCGGGTCTGAGGCTTGGTCCGGGACCGCGTCTGAGTACGGGGGATCCGCCGGGTGAGTATCCCGGCGGATCCCCCGCCGTCGTCCCGCGGGCTTGAATCGGGGACATGAGCCACGACCCCCGCGCCCGCGCCGCCTCGCCCGTCCCCGTCACCCCGCCGGACGTCGAGGGCGCGCGCCTCCGGAAGCGCTCCGTGATCTGGGCCGGGCTGTTCGTCCCGGCGGCCGTGCTCGCCGGAATCGTCGCCCTCACCGCGGAGAACGCGGGCCGCTGCATCGAGTACGGGGAGGGATGCGGCTCGACCCCCGGCTACCCGTACGTCGTGAGCCTGGTGGTGGCGGCCGTGGCCTTCGCGATCGCCCAGGGCGCGGACCGCGCCACCGTCCGCCGGGCCGCGGTCTGGACCCAGCTCGGCGCGGAGTTCGTCTTCCTGCTGCTGGTCATGACGACCTTCGGCTGACGGATACATGTGGAGGCAACCATTCCGGGACCTCGTGCGTCGTACGGCCGTACGACGACTCGCCCGGGAGGGGAACGCATGACCACGGACACCGGCACGTCCCGCGCGCTCGCCCGCATACTCGTCCCGCTCCTCGCCGCCCTCGCGCTGCTCCTCCTCCCCGGACCCGGCCCCGGTGGCGGGGTGGCCGACGCCGCCTCCGTCTGCCAGGGCCGGCCCACCCGGACGATCGCCTTCGCCACCGGCGAGCTGCGCCTCTACCGGACCCGCCAGTACGTCTGCGCCGTCACCGTCGCCAAACGGCCGGGCCCCCGCCGCCCGATGGCCGTCTCGCTCCAGCCGCGCGGCGGCCACCCCGTCGTCCGGTCGGGCCGCTTCGACCGGCAGGCGGGCCCCCTGACCGTCCACGCGCTCAACCGCTGCGTCCGGGCGACCGGTTCGGTGGCGGGCCGGGGAACGACGACGGGCTGGATCCTGTGCTGATGCCGAAGCCCCGTCGCGCGAGGCCGGTCCGCTAACGCCACCCTGTCCGCTCGCGCACCCACTTCAGGGCGGCTTCGCCCTGGGCGCGCTGGAAGCCCCGCAAGGTCGGCAGCCCCGGCGGCGGGGCCTGGACGGACTGGCGAAGGAAGTAGCCGGCCAGGGCGATGAGGACGGTGGTCACGTCGTCGGGGTCGGCGCCCCGGGCGTGGAGATGCCGGTCGAGCACACTCGTCGTGTCCGGGACGCCCTGCATGATCACGCTCGGGCCCATCGCCACGACGTCGAACCACCCGGCACCGAGCGAGGCCCACGGCCAGTCGACGACCACGACGCGGTCATCGGTCAGCAGCACGTTGTCCGCACGCAGATCGCCGTGGACCAGGACATCGCCGGCCGCGGCGGCGGTCCAGGCGGCTTCTCGGTCGACGAGACGTCCGATGTGGCGTCGCGCCCAGGGGTCGAGCCACGACAGGTCGTCCGCCCCCTCCGCGGAAGCGGCGGAAAGACGACGCCAGCCCTGGAACTTCTCACCGAACCGGTCGGCGAGGGTCGGCGCCTCGATCGGCGAAGGATCGAGCAGTACGGACAGCTCGGCGGCCGCGGCAAGGACACGCCGGAGCTCGTCCGGCCGCCACGGCTGGGCCGGCGCCCTGCCGTCCACGTCCTCGAGGACCAGGACGACCCAGCCTTCGTGCTCCAGGGTCAGGAGCAGCGACGGCGCGGGAGCGGTGACCGGCAGGGCCGCCGTGATCCCGGCCTCCGCCCGATGGAGGGCGGGAGTGTCGGGGTTGGGTTCGGGTCCCACCGCCTTCACGAACACCCGCCGTCCGTCGACGAGGCGCACACGGGCGGCGACGCCGGGCGAGAAGCCGCCGGCCTGGGTGACGGCACTCTCCACGGGGGATCCCAGGGCCGCCTCGACCCGGCTCCTCACGCCGGCGGGAACGGCCCACCAGTCCACGCGCACGCCCGCGGCCGCGGGCGCGGACGTAGCCGTAGCCGCAGGTGCTCCGATGGTCTCCGTACTCGCCTGTTTCCCCATGGCCACATGATCCGGACGGGGGCCCCGGGCGGCAACGAGGTTTCCCGGGGCCACCGTCCCTCCCCTCACCCGTACGAGTGATGTGCGGAGAAGTCAGGAAAGTCCACGGGTAAGGATCAACTGGGGCTGGCGGTCCGCACGTTGTCCCCGCTAGGTTCGCGACACCGTTGTGAACCAAGGGGAGGGTGAATGCGCAAGTCGCTGAGATGGGCGCTGTCGCTTTCGGTGCTCATAGGCACCGTGGGGTCGTCCGGTGTGGCCACCGCCGCGGACACGGAGACCGGCAGCGCGACCGTCGTCGACTCGCAGAGCACGAGCACCGACATCAAGGACCGCATCCTGGCGATCCCCGGGATGAGCCTGATCGAGGAGAAGCCGTACGCGGGCTACCGCTACTTCGTCCTCAACTACGAGCAGCCGATCGACCACAAGCGCCCGTGGCTGGGCACGTTCCAGCAGCGGATCTCGATCCTCCACAAGGACACGAGCCGCCCCACCGTCTTCCGCACCAGCGGCTACGGTCTCTCCACCACGCCGAGCCGGACCGAGCCGACCCGGATCATCGACGGCAACCAGGTCTCCATGGAGTACCGCTTCTTCACGCCGTCCCGCCCGGCGCCGGCCGACTGGTCGAAGCTGGACATCTGGCAGGCGGCCAGCGACCAGCACCGCATCTACACGGCGCTGAAGTCGATCTACGGGAAGAACTGGCTGGCCACCGGCGGCTCGAAGGGCGGCATGACCGCCACGTACTACGAGCGCTTCTACCCGCGCGACATGGACGGCGTCGTCGCGTACGTGGCCCCGAACGACGTGGTCAACAAGGAGGACTCGGCCTACGACCGGTTCTTCGAGACCGTCGGCACGAAGGACTGCCGCGACCGCCTGAACAACATGCAGCGCGAGGCCCTCGTCCGCCGCGAGCCGCTGGAGAAGAAGTACAAGGCCTGGGCCGAGTCCGAGGGCGCCACCTTCAACACGGTCGGCTCGCTCGACAAGGCCTACGAGGCCGTCGTCCTCGACTTCGTGTGGGGCTTCTGGCAGTACTACGGCCAGGACGTCTGCGACCAGATCCCGGACGCGGCGACCGCGAGCGACGACGTCGTGTACGACACGATCGACGCGTACTCCGGCTGGTCCGCGTACACCGACCAGGGCCTGGAGTACTACACGCCGTACTACTACCAGGCGGCCACCGAGCTCGGCTCGCCCACCATCAAGCAGCCGCACCTCGACGGTCTGACCCGCTACGGCTACCAGCCGGCCAGCAGCTTCGTGCCGAGCTCGATCCCGATGAAGTTCAAGCCGTGGGTCATGCGCGACGTCGACGACTGGGTCCGCAAGAACGCGAACCACATGCTCTTCGTCTACGGCGGCAACGACCCGTGGGGCTCCGAGCAGTTCCGCGTCGACAAGGGCGCGCGTGACTCGTACGTGTACGTGGCGCCGGGCATGAACCACGGCGCGAACGTCGCCGGACTCGTCGAGTCCGAGCGCGCGAACGCCACCGCCCGCATCCTGGACTGGGCCGGCGTCTCCGCCCCGGCGGTCCAGGCGGCGCAGCCGTTGGCGCGCTTCGACGCACGCGTCGACCAGCCGGTCGACGAGGACACGACCCGGGAACACGGCCTCCGGCCGTAACCTCCCGGCACGAGCGGGGGGCGCGCCCGACGGGCGCACCCCCTGCTCACCGCTAGCGCTCGTACGACAGCCCGTACCCCACCGGGTACAGCACCTTCGTCGGGTCCTCCGCGCTCTGGACCGGGACCGGGAGCCGGCCCCGGGGCCGGGCCTCGCCCGCCAGGACCCGGACCGCCGCACGGAGTTCGACGTCCGTCCAGGAGTACGCGGCGAGGGTCGCCCGCTGGCCGCCGAGACGGGCGACGTCGTACGGGTTGCGGATCGCGACCGTCACCACGGGGACCCCGGTGGCGACGAGCCGCGCCACGAGCGTCCGCTGCGGGCTCGTGGCCGAGACGTTGTAGGTGCCGACGAGCACCACGTCCTTGCCGGCCGCCGCCGCCACCGCCTCCTCGATCTTCGCCGCCGTCGGCGTGATCCCGGTGGACAGGGCCGTCGCCGTGAAGCCCAGTTCCGTCAGCGCCGTCGCGAGCGTCCTCGTCGGCGGGCCCGTCGTACCGGACGGCGAGGCCGGGTCGGCGCCGACGACGAGGACCGAGCCGTGGGAGGCCGGGCTCAGCGGCAGGAAGCCGTCCTCGTTGAGGAGGAGCGTCGTGGTCGCCTCGGCGATCCGGTCGGCCTGGGCGAGGTGCTCCTCGGTGCCGACGACCCGCTCGACGCCCGCCCGGGTCGCGTACGCCTGCCGGAAGAGGCCCAGCTTCGCCTTGAGCCGCAGGATCCGCAGGATCGATTCGTCGAGCCGGGCCTCCGTCAGTTCGCCGTCCCCGACGGCCTTCAGGACCGCGTTCCAGGCCACGTCGAGCTTCGGCGGGTTGAGCAGCTGGTCCACGCCGGCCTTCAGGGCGAGGACCGGGACGCGCTCGTCCCCGTACTTGGTGCGTACGCCCTCCATGCCGAGGGAGTCGGTGACCACCACGCCGTCGTAGCCGAGCTGTTCGCGGAGGATGCCGGTGAGGATGGGCCGGGAGAGCGTCGCCGGGTCCTCGCTGGGGTCGAGCGCGGGGACCACGATGTGCGCGGTCATGATCGAGTCGATGCCGGCGTCGATCGCCGACCGGAACGGCGGCGCGTCGAGCTCCGCCCACTGCTCCCGGGTGTGGGTGATCGTCGGCAGGCCGAAGTGGCTGTCGACGGCGGTGTCGCCGTGACCCGGGAAGTGCTTGGAGGTGGCCGCGACCCCGGCCCGCTGGTACCCCTTGACCTGGGCGGCGACGAGACCGGCGACGGCCTGCGGGTCGGAGCCGAAGGAGCGGACGCCGATGACGGGGTTGGCCGGGTTGACGTTCACGTCGGCGACCGGGGCGTAGTTCTGCCGGATGCCGAGGGCGGCGAGCTCCTCGCCCGCGATCTGCGCGGCCTTGCGGGCGTCCGCGTGCGAACCCCCGGCGCCGAGGGCCATCGCCCCGGGCAGCAGGGTGGCGGGCTTGCCGACCCGGCAGACGATGCCGTGCTCCTGGTCGGTGGAGATGAGCACCGGGACCGGGGTGGGCTGCGCGAGCGCGGCCTGCTGGATGCCGTTGGAGAGCTCGGCGATCTGCTGCGGGTCGCGGGTGTTGTGGGCCCAGGAGAAGTAGATGACCCCGCCCACGTGGTAGCGCTCGACCAGCTCGGCGGCGGTGCGGACGCCGATCTCGGCGAGGTTGGCGTCGATGTCGGCCTGGTCGGGGGCGGTGGCGGAGTGCCCGTAGACCCGCATCACGAAGAGCTGGCCGACCTTCTCCTCGAGGGACATCCGGTCGATGATCCGCCGGAGCGCGAGGTCGTTCGACTCCGAGTCCGTCTCGGCCCGGGCCGCGGGGGCGAGGGCGCCGGTGACGGCCGCCGCGGCGGCTGCGGCGGTCACCGTGAGGAGGGTGCGTCGGGAGGGGGCGGGGGCGCGGTGGTGCACTGATGCTCCTTCCGGCCGTGCAAGGTTGAAGGAAACTTCCAAGGTGTCACGGATAGCCCGAAAGTAACTGCCAGGTCAAGGACCCGCGCAGGAATCGCCCTCGATCGCCTCGGCAGACCATGGCCGCCCCGGTCGGCCGCGGGCGCCGCGGCCGGCCTCGGACGCCTCAGCCGGCCGAGGCGATCGAGGGCCAGAGCTCCTGGAGCGTACGGACCGTCTCCCGGATCGCCGGGCGGCGCGCCGCACCCGTCCGCCACATGGCGTGCAGCCGGCGCGTCGGCACCGGGTCGAGCCGCACCGGCACCACCTCCGGCGGCAGCGCCCCGCGCCCCAGGCGCGGGACGAGCGCGATCCCCAGACCGGCCGCCACGAGCGCCACCTGCGTGTGGTTCTCCTCGGCCTGATGGACGATCAGCGGCTCGTACCCCGTCGCCCGCAGCGTCCGCGTCAGCCAGTCGTGGCAGACCGTGCCCGGCGGCTGCGAGATCCACCGCTCCGCCGCCAGCTCCTCCCGGCGCACCGACTCCCGCGCCGCCAGCGGATGGTCCCGGTGGACGAGGATGTCGCACCGGTCGTCGCCGATGACCACCTGCTCGACCCCCGGCGGCGCCGGCAGCGGCGCGATGTCCCAGTCGTGCGCCACCGCCAGGTCGATCACGCCCCGCGCCACCAGGTCGACCGAGAGGTGCGGGTCCACCTCCGAGAGGCGGGCGTCGAGGTCGGGGTGGAGCCGGGCCAGCTCGGCGAGCACCCGGGGCATCAGACCGCGCGCCGCGCTCGCGAAGCAGGCGATCGTGAGCCGCCCGGCGGGCCGCCCGCGCCGCTCTTCGAGCCGTACCTCCGCCTCCTCGACGAGCGCCAGCAACTGGCGTGCGGTGGCGGCGAGTTGATGCGCGTCATCGGTGAGCCGGATGCCGCGCCCGCTGCGTTCGAGCAGGGTCGTACGGGTCTCCCGCTCCAGCTTCGCGATCTGCTGCGAGACCGCGGACGGGGTGTAGCCGAGGGCGGTGGCGGCGGCGCCGACACTGCCGTGGACGGCGACGGCGTGCAGGGCGCGCAGACGACCGAGATCCAGCACGGGGCAGCTCCGAAGGGTCCTCGATGTAGGAATGCTTCATCCCACCATGAAGAGACCTGTGCTGGTGCTACACGATCGGTGACGGCCATGCTCGACCGCATGCACCCCGCACGCCTCGCCCCCGCCCACATCGCCCTCGCCGTCCTGGTCGCCGCCGTCTGGGGAGTCAACTTCGTCGTCATCGAGATCGGCCTCGACCACTTCCCGCCGCTGCTCTTCTCCGCCCTCCGCTTCCTCGTCGCCGCACTGCCGGCGGTGTTCTTCGTCGGCCGCCCGAAGGTCGCCCGGGATGGGGCCTCCCCTGCGCGAACGGAGTTGAGAGCTTGGGGA
>NZ_MWIG01000510.1:0-4860 GCF_002156145.1 Streptomyces sp. NRRL B-24572
GTCGTGCAGGGCCTGGACGAGCAGCATCGTGAACTGCGCGAAGCCCGCCACCGACCCCGACAGGTCGCACAGCAGGACCAGCTCGGGACGCCGGGGGCGGCGTCGCCGCAGGACCGGGCGCACCGGCACGCCGCCGGTCGACAGCGAGCCGCGCAGCGTCCGCCGCAGGTCGATCTCGCCGCGCGCCGCCCGGCGCCGCCGGGCCGCCAGCCGGGTGGCCAGCTTCCGCGCCAGCGGCCGTACCGTACGCCGCAGCTCGTCCAGCTGCGCCCGTCCGGCAAGGAGGAAGTCCACGCTGTCCGCCGTCCCCGCGACCGCCCGCCGCGCGACCCGGTCACGGCCCTGCCGCTCGGCGACGCGCCTCCGGGCCTCGGTCCGCACGCGCTCCCGGAAGGCCTCGATCCGCCGCCGGATCTCGTCGTCGAGCAGCCGCTCGGTGAACTCGGGCTCCTCGGCCGTGGCCGCCGCCCGCAGCCGGTCGCGCACCCGGGCGAGCAGCGTCTCGGGGCGCAGTCGGGAGAGCGTCTGGTACGAGGACCAGCCGTCCGACTCCGGGCCGGAGCCGTAGCCGCCGAACCCGCCCACCGCCTCCGCGGCCAGCCGGTCGAGTGCGGCGCCGTCGCCGGCCGTCAGGGCCTCCGCGAGCCGGTCCCGGAGCGCCGCGAGGTCCGCGGGGGTGTCCTCGTACGCCTCGCCCGCCCCGGGAGCGCCGCCGAGCGGGAAGTACAGGTCGAAGACCTGGTCGAACACCGTGCGCTGCCCCTCCCCGTGGAGCAGCGTCGCCGCCAGCGCCTCCCGGACCCGCTCCCGGTCGGTGAAGCCGACCGCTTCGAGAGCGAGCCCCGCGTCCACGGTCTCTCCGGTGCCGATCCCGAACCCGTGCGCGCGCAGTGCCGCGACGAGCCCGGTGAGCCGCACCGCGGCCCCGGAAGGCGCCACGGGACCGGTCGTGTCCGCCGTACCGGTCGTGTCCGCCGTGCCGGTCTTCTCCGCCGGGCCGCAGGCCGGCCCGTTCACACCGCGTCCAGGTCGAGCTTGGCCGCCGCCTTCACGATGTCCTCCTGGTGCTTGAGGAGGACGCCGAGGGTCTCGCGTACGACCCCCTCGTCCAGCCGGTCCGCGCCGAGCGCGAGGAGCGTGCGGGCCCAGTCGATCGTCTCCGACACGGACGGCACCTTCCGCAGGTCCATCGCCCGCAGCGCCCCCACGACCCGTACGACGGACGCGGCGAGCGCGGCGTCGAGGCCGGGGACCTTGAGGGTCACGATCCGGCGTTCCAGCTCCTCCTCGGGGAAGCCGATGTGCAGGAAGAGGCAGCGCCGGCGCAGCGCCTCGGACAGCTCGCGGCTCGCGTTCGAGGTGAGCACGGTGAACGGCCGCCGCGTCGCCGTGATCGTGCCGAGCTCGGGCACGGTCACCTGGAAGTCGCTGAGCACCTCCAGGAGCAGCCCCTCCACCTCGACGTCGGCCTTGTCGGTCTCGTCGACGAGCAGCACCGTCGGCTCCTCGGACCGGATGGCGGTGAGCAGCGGCCGGGGCAGCAGGAACTCCTCGCCGAAGACGTCCGTGCGCGTCTCGTCCCAGGACTCGCCCCGCCCGGCCGTGATCCGCAGCAGCTGCTTGGCGTGGTTCCACTCGTACAGCGCGCGGGACTCGTCGACGCCCTCGTAGCACTGCAGCCGGACCAGGCGCGCCCCCGTGACCTCGGTGACGGCCTTGGCGAGCTCGGTCTTGCCGACGCCGGCCGGGCCCTCGACGAGCAGCGGCTTGCCGAGCCGGTCGGCGAGGAAGACGGTGGTGGCGACGGCTGGCGACGCCAGGTAGCCGGTCGTGGCGAGCCGTTCGGCGACGTCGTCGACGGAGGTGAAGAATCCGGTCGTCATGGCTGATCCGGTCGTCATGCTGTCTCCCCCGGGAAGCGAGATTTCGTACTGGCCAGTAGCCTCTGCTGTACTTGATCAGATCAGGCACCACCGCACAACCGTCCCGCGCGAGCTCCGTGCCGTGCGCGGGGCGGCGGCCGCTGGTGCAATGGGGGGACCGGGTACGCCACCCGGAGGCCCGCACGGCGGTGGAGGTGTCGTGGCGGAACGGGACGAGGCCCTCCTGAACAGGGCACGGGCCCTGGAGCAGGCGATCGCCGAGATCGGCACGACGCTCGACGAGACGACCACCTGCCGTGAACTCGCGGCCTTCCTCGCCGGCCATCTGCACGGCTCCGTCACGGTCGACCTGCTCGACGAACCGGGAGACCCCGTCCGGCGCGCCGCCTCGGCGGGCCCGACGGACACCGACGGCGGCAGCGGCGCCTCGGGCGGTGCACCCGGCGATGCCCTTGGCGGTGCCCCTGGTGCATTCGGCGGCGCACCCGGCAGTGCCCCCGGCGGCGCGCCGGGCGGTGTCCCCAGCAGCGTTCCCGGCGGTGCCCCCAGCCTCGCCGTGCCCCTCGCCGTCCACGACGAGGACCCCCTCGGGACCGTGATCGTCACGCGCCACGGCGGCCCCCGCTTCTCCGCCGACGAGGTCGCGGTCCTCCGGCACGCGGTCCGGCTCGCCGCCCGGCATCTCGGCCACGCCCGCCGGCTCGCGGCCACCGAGGACACCGCCCTCCACCTCCAGCGCGCCCTCGTCGCCGAACCGGGCCGGCCGCATCCCAACCTGGAGATCGCGGGCGGCTACCTCCCGGCGGGCCCCCGCGCCCTCGTGGGCGGCGACTGGTTCGAGACCGTACGGCTCCACTTCGGCCGCAGCCTCCTCGTCGTCGGCGACGTGATGGGCCACGGGCTCGACGCGGCCGTGGACATGAACGCCTACCGCACGGCGCTCCGCGAGGTCGCCGCGACCGACCTGCCGCCGCACCGGGTGCTGCGCCACCTCGACTCCGTCGTCGCCGAGGACGACGCCCGCCGCCCCGCCACCTGCCTGCTCGTCCAGGTCGACCCGGCCCGCGGTGCCGCCACCTTCGCCAACGCCGGGCACCTGCCGCCCGTCGTGTTCGCCGCGGACGGCTCCGCGGAGCTCGTCGACCTCCCGGTGGGGCCGCCCCTGGGCACCGGCGTCGGGGGCTACGAACCCACCACGCGCTCGCTCGCCCCCGGCGAGAACCTGCTGATCTTCACCGACGGCCTCGTCGAACGGCGCGGCGAGGACATCGACGTCTCGCTCGCCCGCCTCGCCGCCCTACGGCTCCCCGCGGACTCCGGCCCCGAACGGGTCGTCGAGGAGGTGCTCGGCCGTCTGGACGCCCACCACGCGGAGGACGACGTGGCCGTCCTCGCGGCCCGCGTCCGCGTCCGCCCGGAATCGTGACACAGGGTCACATCCTCCCCACGCGCCGCCGTGACGCACGGTCACACCACCCCCGCCGACGACCTGTTTCGAGCCGCGGCGGGATTCTTGCGGCAGGACGCTTGTGCACGGCCCCGAGGCCCGGCACGCTCCTCGTATGAACACGGCCAGGCATGCCAGTGAACGTCTGATGAGCTGGCCCTCGCTGACCCCCGGCCGCGCCCATTGCGGCGACGGGCTCGGACTGGGCACCGGGACGCAGGAGATCGTCCACTTCCACGGTGAACACGAGGCGGACGTCCACCTCACCCGCGCCATGGTCGCGAAGCTGCGCCCGGCCCTCCTCGGGTCGAGCGCGGTCCGGCTGCGGGCCGGCTCCGGCTGGGTGACGGTCCGTCTGGACATGGGCTCGGACATCGACCTGCTCGCCACCCTGGTGAGCGCCGCCCTCCAGGCCAACGGCGTCCCCGACGTCGCCCCGGACGGCTGCACCCGCACCCGTCCGGTCCCCGGCACCCGCTGAACCGGCCGTCTATGAAGGGACCGGGAACAGCATGCACGTGCTGGTCGCGTGAGCGAGGAGCCGGTCCTCCGCGTCGTACAGGCCCGCCTCGGCGAGCGCCGTGCGGCGCCCCTGCGACAGCACCGTGCCGACGGCACGGATCTTGCCCGTGTCCATCGTGACGGGGCGCAGGAAGCGGGTCGACAGGTCGAGCGAGGTGTACGCCATGCCCTGCGGGAGCGTCGAGTGCACCGCGCAGCCGGCGGCCGAGTCGAGCAGCGTCGCGTACACGCCGCCGTGCACGCTGCCGATCGGGTTGTAGTGCTCCTCGCCCGGTTCGAGCGCGAACACCGCGCGCCCCGGCTCGACCTCCTCCAGGCCGAAGCCCAGCAGGGAGGCGATCGGCGGTCCGGGCAACCGGCCCGCCACGATCTCCCGGAGGAAGTCGATGCCCGCCATGGACATCGCGGCGCGCGCGGTGGCCCCGGCGTCCTCCCACTCGACCGTGCGCGACCGCCCCATCACCACTCCACTCCACCGGCCAGCTGACTTTGTCCACCGAAGCTAGCTTTCGTGTCCGCTGACTGTCAACGGCAGAGCCAGGTGGCTACAGTGGGCGCATGAACTGGCTGGACACGGATACCGAGAACTGCCCGGTCGGCCGTGCCCTGGACGTCGTGGGCGAGAAATGGAGCCTGCTCATCCTGCGGGAGGCGTTCAACGGCGTCCGCCGGTACGACGAGTTCCGCCGGCACCTCGGCCTCTCGGAAGCCGTCCTCGCCGACCGCCTCCGCAAACTCGTCGCCGCCGGTGTCCTGCGCAGCGAGCCCTACCGGGAGCCCGGCGCCCGCACCCGCCACGAGTACCGCCTCACCCGCAAGGGCGTCGACCTCTGGCCCGTGCTCCTCGCCCTCAAGCAGTGGGGCGACACCCACGCCGCCGAGCCCGAGGGCCCCGTCCTCGACGTCCGGCACACCGACTGCGGCGCCCCCGTCCGCGTCGTCGTCCAGTGCGAGGGTGACGAACGGGCCGTCCTCACGCCCCGCGACGTCACCGTCCGGCCGGGCCCC
>NZ_MWIG01000511.1:0-18547 GCF_002156145.1 Streptomyces sp. NRRL B-24572
GGGTGGTGGCGGGGAGGTCCTTGACCTTGCGGCCCTCGCGGTAGACGGCGTATCCGGTGACGGCGCGGTCGTCGGTGGCCGCGCTCCACATGACGTGGACGGTGCCGGCGCTGCCGGCGGTGGCGGTGACTCCGGTGGGGGCGGTGGGGGCCCGGGTGTCCTTCGGCGCGGGTGCGGCGGCGCTGGAGCAGGCGGTGAGGGCGAGCATGAGTGTGGTCAACAGGCTTGCGGCGAGGGGGCGTTGCATGGGCCGGCCTCCGTCCGTCGAAAAGGTCCAGACCTATATCGCACAGTCGGCGGCGACTCGACAAGGGGGCGCTGTCAGTGGGGTGCGCTTCACTGGAATCGTCACGCTCCGTAGTCGAATCAGGGGGAATCATGACGGACCGTACGACCTATGTGACGCTCGCCGGGGTGCGCCGGCGCGGCTGGACCGACGCGATGGTGCGGGACCTGCTCGGCACGCCCGACGTGCAGGGGCGCGATCCGCGCCGCTGGTCCCTCGCGCCCGTGCGGCTCTATCTCCTGGCCCGGGTGGAGGCGGTGGAGCGGACGCCCGAGTTCGCCGAGACGGCCGCGCTCTGCCGGACCTCGGCCTCCGGAGCCCACGCCGAGCGGCGACGGGCCGCCGTCCTGACGGCGATCCGCGCGGAGCCGATCGAAGTGCCTCTGCTGCCCCGACCCGAACTGGAGCGGCGGGCGGTGCGGCACCGGCACCTGCTGGGGGCCCGGAGCCCCGGGCCGGACCCTGCCGGGGCGTTGGTGCGGTGGCAGGTGAACTATCTGCGGCACGCCCTGTCGCGGTACGAGGCACTGCTCGACGGGCTGTACGGGGAGACCGGTCGGGGCGAGGCCGAACGGCTGCTGCGGCAGCGGTTGTACGAGGCGATCGCCGCCGCCTACCCCTCGCTGGCCCGGGAGTGCCGCCGCCGGATCGCGGTGGAGCGGTGAGCGCCGCCGACGGCCGTCAGGCCGTCAGCAGGCGGGCGATCGCGCGGCAGGCCGCCGGGATCGGGGCGACGACCCGGACCGCGCAGCGGGCCTGGAGCTCCTCGGCCGCCTCGCCGAGCGGGCCGCCGCCGATGACGACGGCGCGGGCCCCGTCCCGTTCGGCGCCGGCGCGAACGGCACGCTCGAGCCGGTCGAGGAGGAGCACCGGGTCGGCGGAGAGCCGTTCGGGGTCGCCGGCGGTGAGGCGGATGCCGGTGCACAGGTCGGCGAGTCCGAGGGCGGTCACGCGCGCGTGGATGGCATCGGCGAGGAGCGGGGTGGTGGTGGCGATGCCGAAGGGGGTCCCGGCGGCGGCCGCTTCCAGCAGCGCCGCCTCACCGATGCCGACCACGGGGATCCCTGCGGCCGGGACTCCGGCGGCAGGGACTCCGGTCGCTCCGACCGCCGGGAATCCGGCAGCCCGGACTCCGGCTGCCCCGGCCGTCGGGACTGCGGCTGCCCCGGTCACCCCGGCCGTCCCGACAGGCCCGGGCGACCCCGCTGCCCCGGCCGCCCTGGCCGTGCTCGTCGCCCCGGCCGTGCTCGTCGTGCTGGCCGTGCCGGCCGTGCTCGTCGTGCCGGTCGCCGCGCGCAGCTCGGCCAGGCCCGGGTCGCCGAAGGCGGCGACGAGGAGGGCGGCGCAGTCGCCCCCGGCCGTGGCGCGGAGGCCGGCGGCGAGGACCTCGGGGGCGGCGGCACGCAGGGCGTCCGGGTCGGTGAGCATGCGCGGGCCCCGGGCGACGGTCACGCCCCGGACGGGGAGGGCGGGCCCCAGGGAGCGGCGGGCGATGGCGGTCATCATCGCGGTCGTGGCGGTGGAGGTGTTGGGGTTGACCAGCACCACGGCCCCGGGCCTCGCGGCGTGCGCGGGGACCGGGGCGGGCGGTGGGACGAGGAGCGGGTTCAGTGGGCGTGCGCCGCCTTCGCGCCGGCGGTGCCGGAGATCTCCCCGCCGGGCTCCATGGGCGCGGTGACCTCGTCGGCGTCGCGGCCCCTGCCCAGGTGGTTGAAGACGAAGTTGAGCAGGACGGCGGCCACGCAGCCGGTGGAGATGCCGGAGTCCAGGATGATCTTCGCGGTCTCCGGGAAGGCGTGGTAGAACTCCGGCTTGGTGATCGGGATGATGCCGACGGCCAGCGAGACGGCCACGATCAGCACGTTGTTGTCCTTCTCCAGGCCGGCCTTGACCAGGGTCTGGATGCCGCTGGCGGCGACCGAGCCGAAGAGGACGACGCCCGCGCCGCCGAGGACCGGCCGGGGCACGACAGAGATGAGCGAGGCGGCGACCGGCGAGAGGCCGAAGAGGACCAGGAAGCCACCGCCGCAGGCGACGACGAAGCGGCTGCGGATCCTGGTCATGGCGACCAGGCCGATGTTCTGCGCGAAGGCGCTGCACATGAAGCCGTTGAAGAGCGGGCTGAGCGCGGAGCCGAGGGTGTCGGCGCGCAGTCCGGCCGCGATGGTCTTCGCGTCGGCGGGCCGCTCGACGATCTCGCCGAGCGCCAGCATGTCGGCGGTCGACTCGGTCATGGAGACCAGCATGACCACGCACATGGAGACGATCGCGGCGAGGGCGAACTGCGGGGCACCGAAGTGGAAGGGGGTCGGGAAGCCGACGAGGTCGGCCTCCTTCACCGGGGAGAAGTCGGTGACCCCGAACGGTATGGCGATGAGCGTGCCGATGACGAGGCCGACCAGGACCGCGACCTGCTTGAGGAAGCCGCGGGTGAAGCGGCGGAGCAACAGGACCACGACGAGCGTGATGCCGGCGAGCGAGAGGTACGTGGTCGAACCGTAGTCCTCGGCCTTGGGATTGGGCCCCTGGGCCCAGCCGAACGCGACCGGGAGGAGGGAGACGCCGATGAGGGTGATCACGGAGCCGGTGACGACCGGCGGGAAGAACCGCACGAGCCGGGAGAAGAAGGGGGCGGCGGCGAAGCCGAGGAGTCCGGCGACGATGATCGCGCCGAAGATCACGGGCAGCGCGTCCGCCTTGTTCTCGGTGGTGTTGACGATCGCCAGCATCGGCGCGACACCGGCGAAGGTGACGCCGTTGACGAACGGCAGCTTGGCGCCGATCTTCCAGACCCCGAGCGTCTGCAGGAAGGTGGCGAGCCCGGCGGTGAAGAGGCTCGCGCCGGTGAGGAAGGTGAGCTCGGTGCCGGAGAGGCCTACGGCCGCTCCCACGATCAGGGGCGGGGCGACGACGCCCGCGTACATGGCGGCGACGTGCTGAAGGCCGCTGGTGAGCATCTTGAGAGGGGGCAACGTCTCGTCGACCGGGTGCTTCTCAAGGTCTTCGGGAGCGGAGCCTTCATCGGTTGCATTGCGAACCTGGGGCTGGGCGGCCACGGCGGTTCCTCCGGTCGGTTACACGTCGGCGGCGACGAGGGGTTCAGGGAGGTGGTGCGATGCGGTGCGAAGTGCAGGAGGTGCGGCTCGGTGCGGGGTGAAGAGGGTGGAGCTGGGTGCGCACGGAGGGGGTGCGGCGCGGGGACGGGTGCCCGTGTGGGGGTGCGGGCGGACTTCACCGTCCCGGGTGGTGCCGTACGTCTTCTGCGTACGGCACCACCCGGTCGGGCTGCCGCGGGCCCCGCTCGGGTCCGCGGCGACCGACCGAGGGCCGTCCCCCTCGGTCGGACTCCATGGGGAGGGTCAGCTGCCGGCCGCGATGCGGGCCAGGCGCTGCGCCTCCGCGCGCGCGTCACGCGCGATCTGCTCCTCGTCGGCGAACAGCAGTCGGTTGTTCTCGACGATCTGCTTGCCGTTGACGAAGGAGGCGGTGACCGGGGCCGCCGCGCCGAAGACGATGGCGGTGACCGGGTCGGCGATCGAGGAGTGGCCGAGGCCGTCGATCTTCCAGAGGACGAAGTCGGCGAGCTTGCCGGCTTCGAGGGAGCCGATGTTGTCGGCGCGGCCGAGGACCTGGGCGCCGCCGTAGGTGCCGAGGCGCAGGGCCTGGCGGGCGTTGAGCGCGGCCTCGCGGTGGGCGCCGAGTCGGTTGATGAGGAGCGCGTTGCGCAGCTCGGTGTGGAGCTCGCCGGACTCGTTGGAGGCGGTGCCGTCGACGCCGAGGCCGACGGGGACGCCCGCCTTGAGCATGTCCGGTACGCGGGCGATGCCGGCGGCGAGGCGCGCGTTGGAGGACGGGCAGTGCGCCACACCGGTCTTGGTGCGGGCGAAGGCCTCGATGTCGGAGTCGTTCATGTGGACGCAGTGCGCCATCCACACGTCCTCGCCGAGGAAGCCGGTGGACTCGAAGTAGTCCGTCGGGCCCATGCCGAAGAGCTCGTGGCAGAACTTCTCCTCCTCCACGGTCTCCGAGCCGTGGGTGTGCATGCGCACGCCGAGACGGCGGCCGAGCGCGGCGCCCTCGCGGAGCAGCTCGGTGGAGATGGAGAAGGGCGAACAGGGGGCGACGGCGACCTGGGTCATCGCGTCGAAGGAGGCGTCGTGGTACTTCCGCACCGTCTCCTCGGTCGCGGCGAGCGCGCCCTCGGTGGTCTCGACGGCGAAGTCCGGCGGCAGGCCGCCGTCCTTCTCGCTGCGGTCCATGGAGCCGCGGGCCAGGGTGAAGCGGACGCCCATGTCGGCGGCCGCGCCGATGATGGCGCCGGAGAGGTCGCCGGAGCCCTGCGGGTACACGTAGTGGTGGTCCATGGCCGTGGTGACACCGCCGCGGGCCATCATCGCCAGGGAGCCCTGGGCGGCGACGCGGACCATCGACTCGTCGATCCGCGACCACGTCGGGTAGAGCGCGACCAGCCAGTTGAAGAGGTTGTGGTCGGTGGCCAGACCTCGGGTGATCCACTGGTAGAAGTGGTGGTGGGTGTTGATCAGGCCGGGCGTCACCAGATGACCGGTGGCGTCGATCCTGCGGACCACGTTCTCCAGGCCCTCGGGCGCCTTGCCGGCGCCGAGGGACTCGATCTTGTTGTCGGCGACGACGAGGTACCCGGAGGCGTACTCGGTGTCGTTCGCGTCGACGGTCGCGATCGCCGCGTTCTCGATGACGATGCGCTGGGCTGCCGAAGGTGCTGCCATGGCGGTGCTTCCTTCATTCCTCGGGGATGGTTCGGGCACGGCAGGACCCTAGGAGGATTTGAGTGCCGGAGCCGCGTGACGCCTCCGGGTGCCGAGATGGTGGAAGAAGAGGTTCAGCAGGACGGCGACGAGCGCGCCCGCGCTGATGCCGGAGCCGAGCACCGTCTGCGCCCAGGCGGGGAAGCCGGCGTAGAAGGTGGGCGCGGCGAGCGGGATGATGCCCGCTCCGAGCGCGACGGCCACCAGGATGATGTTCGAGCTGTCGTCGAGTCCGGCCTCGGAGAGGGTACGGATGCCGCTGACCGCGATCGAGCCGAAGAGGACGATGCCGGCGCCGCCGAGGACGGGCATCGGGACCATGGAGACGACCGCGCCGAGGACGGGGAAGGCGCCGAGGACGAGCAGGGCTCCGCCGGCGGCGGCGACCACGTACCGGGAGCGGACCCGGGTCAGCGAGACGACGCCGACGTTCTGCGCGAAGGCGGAGGTCGGGAAGCCGCCGAAGACGGGGCCGAGCAGGGTGGCGATGCCGTCGGTGCGCAGGCCGCGGGTGATGGTCTTCCCGTCGCTGCGGCGCTCGCAGATCTCTCCGAGGGCGAGCATGCCGGCGCTGGACTCGGTCATGAGGACCAGCATCACGATGCACAGGGAGAGGATCGCGGCGGGCTGGAACTCGGGGGCGCCGAAGGCGAAGGGGGCGGGCAGGGCCGCGACGGGCGCTTCGCGCAGGGCGCTGAAGTCGGCCATCCCGAAGGGGATCGCGGCGAGGGTGCCGATGAGCAGGCCGAGGAGCAGGGCGATCTGCTTGACGAAGCCCTTGCCGAAGCGCTGGAAGAGCAGGACGACGACGAGCGTGAAACCGGCGAGCGCCAGGTACTTCATGGCGCCGAAGTCGGCGGCGGTCTTGTCGCCGCCCTGGGCCCAGCTGACGGGCACCGGCATCAGGGTGACACCGATGAGGGTGATCACGACGCCGGTGACGAGCGGCGGGAAGAAGCGCAGGAGCCTGCCGAAGAAGGGTCCGACGGCGAGGCAGAAGACTCCGGCGACCATCACCGCGCCGTAGATGGCGGGGAGTTGGTGTCCGGGGGCGCTGGTCTCGGCGATGGCGAGCATCGGGGCGATGCCGGCGGACGAGGCGGCGTTGACGAACGGGAGCCGGTTGCCGGCGAAGCGTCCGAGGCCGAGGGTCTGCAGGAGGGTCGCGCAGCCGGCGATGAGCAGGCTGGCCGCGATGAGCCGGGTCATTCCGGCGGCGTCGAGACCGACGGCCTGGCCGATGATGAGCGGAGGGGTGACGACGCCTGCGTACATGGCGGCGATGTGCTGGAGTGCCGCGGGGACGAGCCGCGAGGCGGGGAGTTTCTCGTCCACCGGATGGCACTCGGCCGTGGCCGAGGTGGTGGTGGACGGGGTGGAACACGGGCCTTCGGCGGGTGCCGGCCCCTTTGCAGGCTGAGCCATTGTTGTTCCCTCCGGTCCGGTGCACCGGCCCCGCCCACTGCGGGCGGACGGGGCCGGTGACGCGGATGCCGCTTAGAGGTTGGTCATGTCGACCGGGATCTGCGCCGTGGCTCCGTCGCGGAGGACGGTGGCCTCGATGAGGCCGTACATGCGGTCGGCGGCGTAGTAGACCTCGTTGTCGTTCTTCAGGCCGAAGGGCTCGAGGTCCACCAGGAAGTGGTGCTTGTTCGGGAGCGAGAAGCGGACTTCGTCGATCTCCGAGCGGTGGTTGATGATGCGCGTGGCCATCTGGTACAGCGTCTGCTGCAGGGAGTACGAGTACGTCTCCGAGAAGGCCTCGAGCATGTGCTTCTTGGTCTGCTCGTAGGACCGCTCCCAGTTGGGCATGCGCTGGTCGTCGTCGGTCCAGTTGAACCGCCAGCGACCGGACACCTGGGTGGCCAGGATGCGGTCGTACGCCTCCTGGAGGGTGGTGTACTTGTCCTTGATGTAGCCCCAGAACTCCGAGTTGGTGGAGTTCATGACGACGAGGTCCTTGAGGCCGGAGATGACCTCCCACTTCTCGCCGTCGTAGGTGATCTGCGAGACCCGGGTCTCCTGGCCCTTGCGGGCGAAGGAGTGGTTGACCTCGTCGGCGCCGATGAACTTGGAGTTGGCGTCGGAGGAGGCGATGCGCTCCCAGGCGTACTCCTCGATCCGGATCCGCGCCTTCTTGATCGGCTCCTGGCTCGTCACGAAGTGGCGGGCGAGGTGGATGCCGAACTGCTCGGCGGACTCGATGCCGTACTCCTTGGCGAACGCGAAGACGGTGTTCTTCGTCGTGTCGGTGGGGAGGCAGTTGGCGTTCGAGCCGGTGAGGTGGACGTCGTCGAGGTCACCGGAGAGGGCGACGGAGACGTTCAGGTCCTTGATGTGGTGGGTGGCGCCGTCCCGCGTGATCTTGACGACGCGGTTCTCTGCTTTGCCGTACTGGTTCTGGCCGAGAATCGTGGGCATGTCTGCTAGCTCCCTCGGTAAACGGAGTAGCCGAACGGGTTGAGCAGCAGCGGTACGTGGTAGTGCTCGCCCGGCTTGACGGCGAACGTGATCGCCACCTCCGGGAAGAACGCACCGCTGTCCCTTACGCGGGGGGCGTCCTGCTGCGCCTCGGCTTGCTTCTTGGCGAAGTACGTCTCGGTCTCGAAGTCGAGACGCACGTGGGTGGTTTCTTCCGGCAGCGCCGGCAGGTCCTTGCAGCGCCCGTCCGCGTCGGTGGCGGAGCCACCGAGCGTGACCCACTCCGCGCCGGAGCCGCTGCGGGCCGCGAGCGTGATGGTCACGCCCTCGGCCGGGCGGCCGATGCTGGTGTCCAGGATGTGTGTGGACACCGAGGCGGTGGTGTCGGTGCTCATCGGGAGCTCGCTTCCTCGGGGGTCTCGGAGGTCTCGGAGGACTCGGGTGTCTCCACGAGACGGGTCAGCCGGATGCGGTTGATCTTGCCCAGTTCGGTGCGGACGATCTCCCGCTCCGTCTCGGGCGAGTTGCCGATCCGCTCCCGGACCGCGTCGCGCATCTGCTCGCCGGTCCTGCCGGTGGCGCAGATGAGGAAGACATGACCGAACTTGTCCTGGTAGGCCAGGTTGAGTTCGAGCATCTCGGCCTTGAGCTCCGCGGAGGCGCCGGCCATCCCGCTCTGTTCGCGGGAGGAGGTCGGGTCCCCTTCCTTCGGACGACCGATCGGCGGGTGCCCCGCCATCGCCTCGGCCAGGTCCTCGGCGGTCAGCTCGGCCATGGCGGCGTCGCTGGCGAGGAAGAGGGCTTCGGCGGTGGAGAACGGGCGCTGGGCGAGCAGCTTGCTCCCCCACGCCGAACTGGAACACACCTCATGGAGCGCGGCGACGGCCTCGCTGTCCGAGGAGGTGTTGAACCGGGTCAGACCCGGTGTCGTACCTGAAGTCACGGGAAGCCTCCGTGGCTGTTTTTCGCTGTGCGTCGAACGGGCTGCGGATAGCTAACGCCCTCCGCAACACAACGTCAACACTTTGTTGAAAACTCGGCCACACAAAAGCCGTCGTCCCGACATCTGGACGACGGCTCCCGGTCAGACATGATCAACTACTCGCCCTTGGCGGCCTTTTCCCTGTTCAGGGCGGTCTCCCTGTTCAGGTAGTTGTACACGGTGAAGCGGCTGACACCGAGGGCGCCCGCCACCGTCTCCACTCCGTGGCGCACGGAGAAGGCACCCCGTGCCTCCAGGATCCGGACGACCTCCTGCTTCGCCTTGCGGTCCAGCTCGGCCAGCGGCATCCCGTGCCGTCGCTCCATCGCCGCGAGGATGCGGTCCAGGGAGTCCGAGAGCTGCGGCAGGCGCACGGCGAGCACGTCCTCCCCCTCCCAGGACAGGACGACGTCGTCGCCCTCCGCCTGCGCGGGGACGAGCAGCTCGGCGCCCATGGCGTCCACCAGGGGCTTCACCGCCGCCACCAAGGGGTGCTCGCTCACTTCTCGCCCTCCCCGATCACGTTGACCTGGAGCGAGACGCGCGTGGCACCGGCCGCGAGCGACTTGCGCAGCAGGGCGTCGACGGCGGCGAGCACCGCGTCGGCGCCGCCCTCCGCCGTGTTGCCGAAGGGGCCGACGTCGACCGCGTCCAGCCCGGCCGACTGGATGACCTCACGGGCCACGACCGCGTGCGCCGGCGCCTCGTCGAGGTCGAACGGCTCGGTCGTGAACTCCACTCTCAAACGCTCCATGGCCCCACGCTACGGCCCCGCCCCGGCCTGCGGGAGCCCCGGACCTGCGGGGACCTCTTGACAAGTGGGGCAACCCCCTTGCAACATTCCGTCAGACAGAAACTTACTTCCGCAATACGGAAGGAGCGCCGCCCCTCATGGGATACACGGACCAGCGCTTCGATGTGAACCTGTCGATCCTCTTCACGGAACTCCCGCTCCTGGAGCGCCCCGCGGCCGCCGCCGCGGCGGGCTTCACCGCGGTCGAGCTGTGGTGGCCCTGGATCGACACCGCCACCCCCGAGCAGAGCGAGCTCGACGCCCTCAAGAAGGCCCTTGAGGACGCCGGCACCCAGCTGGTGGGCCTGAACTTCTACGCCGGGCAGCTCCCCGGCCCGGACCGCGGAGCCCTCTCCGTGCCCGGGGAAGAGTCGGACCGCTTCCGCGCCAACATCGAGGTGGCCGCCGACTTCGCCGCCTCGGTCGGCTGCAAGGCGCTCAACGCGCTCTACGGCAACCGCGTCGAGGGCGTCGACCCGCAGATCCAGGACACCCTCGCCCTGGAGAACCTGGTCCTGGCCGCCCGCGCGGCGGACCGGATCGGCGCGATCCTCCTCGTCGAGACCCTCAACAAGCCGGAGTCGCCGCTCTACCCGCTGGTGAGCGCCCCCTCCGCGATCGAGATCGTCGACAAGGTCAACGCCGCCACGGGCCTCGGGAACGCGAAGTTCCTGCTCGACATCTACCACCTGGCCATGAACGGCGAGGACGTCAGCGCGGTCATCGCACAGTACGCCGACAAGACCGGCCACGTGCAGATCGCCGACAAGCCGGGCCGCGGCGCGCCGGGCACCGGCGAGCTCCCCCTGGAGCAGCTCCTCGACGAGCTGAAGAAGGCCGGCTACGACGGCTGGGTCGGCCTGGAGTACAAGGCCGCCGACGCCGCCGCCTCCTTCGAGTGGCTGCCCGCCGAGGCCCGCCCGGCCAAGTAAGTCCGGGCGTTCCGCCAGGCGACCCCCGACCTTTTCGTACGAAGCTTCAGAGAAGGACCCTCCCCAATGAGCACTCTTCCCAAGATCGCGTGGATCGGCCTCGGCATCATGGGCTCCCCCATGTCCGAGAACCTCCTCAAGGCCGGCTACTCGGTCACCGGCTTCACCCTGGAGCAGGACAAGCTGGACCGTCTGGCCAAGGCCGGCGGCACCGCCGCCGGCTCGATCGCCGAGGCCGTCAAGGACGCCGACGTCATCATCACGATGGTGCCCGCCTCCCCGCAGGTCGAGGCCATCTCCTACGGCCCCGAGGGCATCCTGGAGAACGCCAAGCAGGGCGCGCTGATCGTGGACATGTCCTCGATCACCCCGCAGACCTCGGTCGACCTGGCGAAGAACGCCAAGGAGAAGGGCATCCGCGTCATCGACGCCCCGGTCTCCGGCGGCGAGGCCGGCGCCATCGAGGCCGTGCTCTCCATCATGGTCGGCGGCGAGCAGGCCGACTTCGACGAGGCCCTCCCGATCCTCGAGGCCCTCGGCAAGACGATCGTCCTCTGCGGCCCGCACGGCTCCGGCCAGACGGTGAAGGCCGCCAACCAGCTCATCGTCGCGGTCAACATCCAGGCCTGTGCCGAGGCCGTCGTCTTCCTGGAGAAGTCGGGCGTGGACCTCAACGCCGCCCTCGACGTCCTCAACGGCGGTCTGGCCGGCTCGACCGTCCTGACCCGCAAGAAGGACAACTTCCTGAACCGGGACTTCAAGCCCGGCTTCCGGATCGACCTGCACCACAAGGACATGGGCATCGTCACCGACGCCGCCCGCAACGTCGGTGCGGCCCTCCCGGTCGGCGCGGTCGTCGCCCAGCTGGTCGCCTCGCTGCGCGCCCAGGGTGACGGCGGCCTGGACCACTCGGCCCTGCTGCGCGCCGTCGAGCGCCTCTCCGGCCAGCAGGTCTGACCCCTGGGGCCTGTCTTCCGGGCCAGGCCCCAGCCCCTTCCCGGGGCCCCTGATTTCCGGTCGGCGGCGGCGCTGACAACCTGTCCTGTCGCGCCCAGGCGTCGCCGCCGACCGGAACACCACACTTCATTTTCAACAAACTGTTGACGTGCTGTTCGAGCCGAATTTACGCTCCTCGCACCGTCAGCAGAGCTCCCGTACGGAAGGTCACGATGTCGAAGCGCGTGCTTACGACCGAGTCCGGCGCCCCCGTCGCCGACAACCAGAACTCCGCCACCGCCGGCGTCGGTGGCCCTCTCCTCCTCCAGGACCAGCACCTGCTGGAGAAGCTCGCGCGCTTCAACCGTGAGCGGATCCCGGAGCGCGTGGTGCACGCCCGCGGTTCCGGCGCGTACGGCTACTTCGAGGTGACCGACGACGTCACCGCGTACACCAAGGCGAACTTCCTCGGTGAGGTCGGCAAGAAGACCGAGACCTTCATCCGCTTCTCCACCGTGGCCGACTCGCTCGGCGGCGCGGACGCGGTCCGCGACCCCCGCGGCTTCGCCCTGAAGTTCTACACCGAAGAGGGCAACTACGACCTCGTCGGCAACAACACCCCGGTGTTCTTCATCAAGGACCCGATCAAGTTCCCCGACTTCATCCACTCGCAGAAGCGCGACCCCTTCACGGGCAAGCAGGAGCCGGACAACGTCTGGGACTTCTGGGCGCACGCCCCCGAGGCCACCCACCAGATCACCTGGCTCATGGGCGACCGCGGCATCCCGGCCTCGTACCGCCACATGAACGGTTACGGCTCGCACACCTACCAGTGGACCAACGAGGCGGGCGAGGCCTTCTTCGTCAAGTACCACTTCAAGACGAACCAGGGCATCCGCTCCCTCTCCGCCGAGCAGGCCGCCGAGCTCGTCGGCAAGGACGCCAACTCGCACCAGACCGACCTGCTCCAGGCCATCGAGCGCGGTGTGAACCCGAGCTGGACCCTGTACGTCCAGATCATGCCGGCCGCCGAGGCCGCGGACTACCGCTTCAACCCGTTCGACCTCACCAAGGTGTGGCCGCACGCCGACTACCCGCTGCAGCGCGTGGGCCGCCTGGTCCTCGACCGCAACCCGGACAACGTCTTCGCCGAGGTCGAGCAGGCCGCGTTCTCCCCGAACAACTTCGTGCCGGGCATCGGCCCCTCGCCGGACAAGATGCTCCAGGGCCGCCTCTTCGCCTACGCGGACGCCCACCGCTACCGCCTCGGTGTGAACCACACCCAGCTCCCGGTGAACGCCCCCAAGGCGACCGTGGCCGAGAACTACGGCCGCGACGGCTTCATGGCCACCCGCAACGGCTCGCGTCACGACAAGAACTACGAGCCCAACTCGTACCAGGGCCCGGCCCAGACCGACGCCGCGCTCTCCGCGCCGCTCGCGATCCACGGCTGGACCGGCACCCACGAGGCGCCGCAGCACACCAAGGACGACGACTTCTTCCAGGCCGGTGAGCTCTACCGCCTGATGTCCGAGGACGAGAAGAAGCGCCTGATCGCCAACATCGCCGGCGGTCTGTCCCAGGTGTCCCGCGAGGACGTCATCGAGAAGAACCTCGCGCACTTCGCCGCCGCCGACGCCGACTACGGCAAGCGCGTCCGCGAGGCCGTCGAGGCCCTGCGCGAGGACTGACCGCACAGCAGCACCCAGACTGCGTACGGCAACTGACGGGAGGTCAGCGCCGTACGTGGTCCGGATCGCCGGCCCGGATGAGGGGTGGTCGGCGAACCGGACAAGCGTGAGGACCGCGGCGGCTCCGAGCCAGTGCGGTGGTAAGGACGCCGGGCCCCCTTCTTGACCTGAAGGAAGGGGAACCGCCACGGCGCCCGTCGGCACCGCCGCGGTCCCAACGCCCCCCCTTCCGAGGGGATGAACGCCCCCTTCCGAGGGGCCCCCAGACTCCGCCCGGCGACGCGAACGTCCTGTCGCGCCAGCCTCGTGCCGTCGGGCGGTCACAAGCCGGAGAGCGCGGAACCAGGTTTACGGTCCCTGGTTCCGCGCTCTTCCTCTTTTCCCCGGCTTGCCCCTGCCCCAGGGGCAGAGAGCACAGTGGCCGGATGCAGAAGGACTTGATCACCATCGGGGAGCTCGCGGCCAGGACCGGGCTCAGCCCCAAGGCGCTGCGGCTCTACGGGGCCCGGGGGCTGCTGTCGCCCGCCCGGGTCGATCCGCGGACCGGGTTCCGCCGCTACGGCCTCGCCCAGGTCGAGCGGGCCCGCCGCATCGCCCTGCTGCGCGCCACCGGCATGCCGCTGGACCGGATCGCTGCCGTTCTCGACGCGGACGGTGCGGAGCCGGTGCGGCTGCTCGACGCGTACTGGCGGGAACAGGAGTCCGCGCACACGGCCCGCCGGGACGTGGTGCGCTACACCCGGGACGTCCTGAACGGCGGGAGCCCGGCCATGTACGAGATCGCCGAGCGCGAGGTGCCCGAGCAGAGGGTGCTGTCCATCCAGCGCCATGTGACCGCCGCCGGCCTGCCGGGCTTCCTCGCCGAGGCGGGCGGGTCGCTCTTCGCCCACCTGCGCCGGGCGGGAGCGGGCCTGTCCGGGCCGCTCTTCGCCGTCTACCACGGCCTGGTGAGCGAGGACTCCGACGGCCCGGTCGAGGTCTGCGCCCCCACGTGCGACGCCGTCGAACCGACGGAACGGATCGGGGTGCGCATCGAGCCCGCCCACCGTGAGGCGTACACCGCCCTGACGAAGCGGCAGGAGGGCCACCCGGTGATGGCCGCGGCCCACGACGCCGTCGGCGCGTGGCTCGCCGAGCACGGACACGCCCGCGGCGGCTCCGACCGGGAGGTGTACTACCCGAACTGGGCCACCGCCGAGCCGGGCGAGCACGTGGCGGACGTCGCCGTACCGTTTCACCCGCGCCCCGCCGCCACCTGAACATCTCCCGTCGCGTCCGCCCGGGCCAGCAGGAACGTCACGGCGAGCGAGGCGAGGGCGAGCAGCACCATTCCCGTGCGCGGTGACGTGTACTGGGCGAGGGTGCCGGCCAGGGCCGCGCCCACGCCCTGGAGCGCGAGCATCCCCGAGGTGTGCAGTCCGAGGGCGTGGCCGCTCAGTTCGTCCGGCACCAGGGTCATCAGCTTCTCCTGGTGCAGCAGGCTCGCCCCGTACCCGACCGCCGACACGGTCACGAGGACGGCCGCCAGGGGCAGTACCGGGTCGAGGGCGAACAGCAGGAACGGGGCCGCGAGCAGCGCCTGGAGCGGGAAGCGGATCCGTTCGCGCAGCCGCGCCGGTACGAAGCGGCCGATCGCGGTGTCCCCGGCCAGCATCCCGAGCGCGCCGCAGGCGAAGAGGAGCCCGGCGCGCTCGGGGGCGTACGGCACGAAGAGCGACTCGCAGCCGACGATCAGGCCGTTCGGCACCCAGAGCGCGACGTAGGCGCGGCGGCGGGCGGGTACGGCCAGGAGGCGTCCGTTGGTGCGCCAGGTCTCGGCGACCGACGGCCGCCCGGCCGCGCGGGGCGGGCGCGCCCCGAGGCCGAGGCGGGCGGCCAGGGCGGCGGCGAGGTAGAGCCCGGCGCCGGCGAGGACCGCGCCGCGGGGCGAGAGCAGGGCGACGAGGAGCCCGCCGGTGGCGAAGCCGCCGATCTGGAAGGCGCCGCCGGCCATGTTCGTCACGGAGCGGCCGAGGAGGTACTCCTCGCGCGGGAGGATCTCGTTCAGGAGCCCGTAGCGCACCCCGCCGCCCAGTGAGGCCGCGAGCCCCTCGGCGAACAGGATCACGAAGGCCGCCCAGGTCGGCAGCGCGGGGATCGCGAGGACGGCGGTGCCGAGGGCGAAGAAGAGGGCGATGCCGAAGAGCGCGGTGCGCGGCGGCAGCCGGTCGGCGGCGGAGAGCAGGGTGGTCGCGCCGAGGAGCTGGGCGAGCGAGGGGCCGAAGAGAGCCAGGGCGGAGAGGAACGGGGACCCGGTCGCGCGGTAGACGAGCGTGGCGAGACCGAGTCCGGCGACGGTCTGGGCGGCGGTGTGGGCGGCACCGGTGAGGAAGAGCGGGGTGAATTCGGGCGTGCGGAAGAGAGAGCGGTAACGGGGCATGGAGCGGAGTCTCGGAGGGCGCGGGGACCACCGGTAATGTTTCGCGGGGAGGCGAAACATGGGCTGGTGGCAGATCGGCACGGACACCCTGGCGGAGAGCTCGTTCGTCTTCTCTCCGCTCGCGGAGACGATCGCCTCGCTGAAGACCCTGCACAAGGGGGCGGCGGCGCACCCCGGCGAGCGCGCCTGGCTCGGCCGGCACCTGCCCGCGTACCGGGAGCGGCTCGCGGCCGAGCCGCTCGACGCGCTGCTCGTACGGGCGGCGATCGGGCCCACCTGGAACGCGGACTTCCTCACCCCGACCCCGCTGGGCGACCGCGAGCGGAGCTTCGAGGAGGAGGTCGAGGCCGTCCGGGCGGCCGAACCGGCCGACGCCGTGAACCAGTTGGCGGTGGCGATCGGCGGACCGGTGCCGGAGCCGCTGTGCTCGGCGCGCGATCTGCCGGAGCGGCTCGCGAAGGTACTGGGCTGGGTGTGGCGGGAGACGGTACGGCCGGAGTGGGGGCGCCGGCGGCGGATCCTGGAGGCCGACGTGGTGGCGCGGACGGCGATGCTCGGCCGGGGCGGCTGGGCGGCGGCGCTCGACGAGCTGTGCCCGGGGAGGATGCGCTGGCTGGGCGACGGCCGGCTCCAGGTCAACACCCTTGACTATCCGCCGCGTTCGATCGACCGGGGGCGCCTGCTGTTCGTCCCGGTGACGCCGGCGACCGGCTGGGTGTCGTGGGAGGGGACGGAGCGGTACGCGATCGTCTACGCCTGCGCGGGAGCCCTCGCGGACGCGGCCGGTCCGGCGGTGCCGGAGGCCTTGGGGGCCCTGCTCGGGACGGCCCGCGCCGGAGTGCTCGTACGGCTCGGATCCCCGCTGTCCACCAGCCAGTTGGTGGCGCTCACGGGGCAGGGGCTCGGCTCGGTCGGCCGGCATCTGAAGGTCCTGCTCGACGCCGGGCTCGTACGGCGGGGGCGGGCGGGCCGCTCGGTCCTGTACGAGTGGACGGAGGCGGGCGCGGTCCTGGTGGCGGCACAGGGAGACCCCCGCCCCGGTGCTCCTCGGGGCGGGGGTCGTCTCACGACGCCGTGAATCAGACCTTCAGGGCCTTGATCGCGGTCGGCGCGTGGCCGGGCTCGGTGGCCAGGTCCTCGAACTCGGTGACGTCGCTCATGTCGACCGTCTTGCTCATGGCGATGTTGGTGATGCGCTCCAGGATGGCCTCGACGACGACCGGGACCTGGTGCTCGACGGCCAGCTTCTTGGCCTCCTCCAGCGCCTCACCCAGCTTGTCCGGGTCGGTGACGCGGATCGCCTTGACGCCCAGGCCCTCGGCGACCTTGACGTGGTCGACGCCGTAGACGCCGATCTCCGGGGTGTTGATGTTCTCGAACTCGAGGTTGACCTCGAAGTTGATGCCGAGGCCGCCCTGCGCCTGACGGATCAGACCGAGGTAGGCGTTGTTCACGAGGACGTGGACGTAGGGGACCTTGTGCTGGGCGGCGACCGCCAGCTCCTCGATCATGAACTGGAAGTCGTAGTCGCCGGAGAGCGCGACGACCGGGACGTCCGGCTGCGCGGTGGCGGCGCCGATGGCGGCCGGGATGGTCCAGCCGAGCGGGCCGGCCTGGCCGCAGTTGATCCAGTGGCGCGGCTTGTAGACGTGCAGGAACTGCGCGGCCGCGATCTGGGAGAGACCGATGGTGGTGACGTAGCGGGTCTCCGGGCCGAAGGCCTTGTTCATCTCCTCGTAGACGCGCTGCGGCTTCATCGGGATGTTGTCGAAGTGCGTGCGGCGCTGGAGGGTGGCCTTGCGCTCCTGTGCGGAGGCGGCCCAGGCGGAGAAGTCCGGCAGCTTGCCGGCGGCCTTCCACTCCTTGGCGATCTCGATGAAGAGTTCCAGGGCGACCTTGGCGTCGGAGGCGATGCCGTAGTCCGGGGCGAAGATCTTGCCGAGCTGGGTGGGCTCGATGTCGACGTGGACGAACTTCCGGCCCTTGGTGTACGCCTCCAGGTTGTACCCCGTGTGGCGGTTGGCCCAGCGGTTGCCGATGCCGATGACGGTGTCCGACTCCAGGAAGGTCGCGTTGCCGTAGCGGTGCGCGGTCTGGACGCCGACCATGCCGGCGGCGAGCTCGTGGTCGTCCGGGATGGTGCCCCAGCCCATGAGGGTGGAGATGACCGGGATGTTGGTCAGCTCGGCGAACTCGACGAGGAGGTCGGACGCGTCGGCGTTGATGATGCCGCCGCCGGCGACGATCAGCGGGCGCTCGGCCTCCAGGAGGAAGCTCAGCGCCTTCTCGGCCTGCGCGCGGGTCGCGGACGGCTTGTAGACCGGCAGCGGCTCGTAGGTCTCCGGGTCGAACTCGATCTCGGTCAGCTGGACGTCGATCGGCAGGTCGATGAGGACCGGGCCGGGACGGCCGGAGCGCATCAGGTGGAAGGCCTGCTGGAAGACGCCCGGGACCTGCGCGGCCTCCAGGACGGTCGTCGCGGCCTTGGTGACCGGCTTGGCGATCGAGGCGATGTCGACGGCCTGGAAGTCCTCCTTGTGGAGCTTCGAGACCGGGGCCTGGCCGGTGATGCAGAGGATCGGGATGGAGTCCGCGATGGCCGAGTACAGGCCGGTGATCATGTCGGTGCCGGCGGGGCCGGACGTACCGATGCAGACGCCGATGTTGCCGGCCTTGGCGCGGGTGTAGCCCTCGGCCATGTGGGACGCGCCCTCGACGTGGCGGGCGAGCGTGTGGTTGACGCCGCCGACGTTCTTGAGCTCGCGGTAGAAGGGGTTGATCGCCGCGCCGGGGACGCCGAACGCCTGGGTGACGCCTTCGCGCTTGAGGATCTCAACGGCCGCTGCGGCGGCGGTCATACGAGGCATGGGAGTGCTCCTGCTTCGGCCGGGCGGATCCAGGCGGAGCCCCGTCTCGGGAGGCCCGACCGCCTGTTTCCGTAATGCGGAAATGCTGTTCTGCTATACGGAAGCAATGTAGGTCGGGCTGCGGAGAACCGTCAAGAGAAGTCCGCCCGCCGGGATCACGGAAGTGGCCGAACACCCTCCCCCGGGGTGTCGGATGGGTGGACGATGGGGCGGAACGACAGGGGGTTGGGCTGTGGGCGAGTCGGTACCGGTGCGCTGTCCGGAATGCCTGCGCACGCAGGCGTACGCGCCACCCGTCTTCCCCTGCGCGTGCGGGAGCCCCGTCGCGCCACCGGTGACGGCGGGCGCGGCCGCGGAGCCGATCACGCACCGGAACTGGGCGGACGAATGGGTCACCGTCCACTGCGGGGCCTGCGGCCGCGCGAGCGACTGG
>NZ_MWIG01000512.1:0-2118 GCF_002156145.1 Streptomyces sp. NRRL B-24572
CCGCACCCGGCCGACCGCACCACCCTCGCCGTCCTCCAGTACACCTCCGGCTCCACCAGCGACCCCAAGGGCAGCCGCGTCACCCACGGCAACCTCCTCGCCAACGCCGCCACCACCGCCGACGTCTTCCCCCTCACCGAAGGACAGTGGTTCGGCGGCTGGCTGCCCAATTACCACGACATGGGCCTCATGGGGCTCATCCTGTCGCCGCTCCTCGCCGGATTCGGCACCGTCCTCATGAGCCCCGCCGCGTTCCTCCGCCGCCCCCGCGCCTGGCTGGAACTCATCGACACCTTCGACATCGCCCTTTCCGCCGCCCCCAACTTCGCCTACGAGCTCTGCCTCACCCGCATCGGCGAGGACAAGCTCGACGGCCTCGACCTCAGCCGCTGGCACTACGCGGTCAGCGGCTCCGAACCCGTCAAGGCGAGCGTCCTCGACGACTTCGCCGCCCGCTTCGCCCCCACCGGCTTCCGCCCCTCCCGCTTCGCGCCCTGCTTCGGCATGGCCGAGGCCACCCTCCTGGTCTCCACCACGCCCCGGCGCGACCCCCGGGTCCTGCACTGCGACGCCACCGCCCTGGAGGAGCACCGAGTCGAACCCGCCGCCCCCGGGGGCACGAGCCGCGCCCTGGTCAGCTGCGGCGCCCTGCGCGACCTCGACGCCCGCATCGTCGACCCCCGCACCCACCGCGAACTCCCGCCCGGCCACGTCGGCGAGATCTGGCTCGGCGGCCCCTCCGTCGTCGACGGCTACTGGCGCAACGACGAGGCCACCCGCGCCACCTTCGGGCAGCGCGTCGGCGACATCGGCGGCTACCTCCGCACCGGCGACCTCGGCGTCCTCGTCGACGACGAGCTGTACGTCACCGGCCGCATCAAGGAGATGATGATCGTCCGGGGACGCAACATCTACCCGCACGACATCGAGCACGAACTCCGCCGCCAGCACGAGGAACTCCGCGACACCGTCGGCTCCGTCGTCACCGCCCCCACCGCCGAGGACACCGACGGACGCCTCGTCGTCATCCACGAGGTCCGCCGCCGCTCCTCCGCCGACGAACTCGCCGGACTCGCCGCCCGGATGCGGAACACCGTCGCCCGCGAGTTCGGCGTCCGCGCCGACGCCGTGCTCCTCATGCGCCGAGGGGGAGTGCGCCGCACCACCAGCGGCAAGGTCCAGCGCGCCGCCATGCGCGCGCTCTACGCGAGTGGAGAACTCGAACCGCTCTGGGCCGACGGCTACCACCCGGCCGCGCCGGAGCTCACCACCACGGCGGGGGAGCGGCACGGATGACCAGCGCCCTCACCGCCCCGCTCGACGCCTGGGCCCACCCCGGCGGCCCCTTCGACCCGGGCCTCCTCACCCGCCACGACGAGGCGGAGACCTTCCCGGCCGAGGCCTGCGCCGCCCTCGACGACTGGGGCCTGCCCGACCACTACGTGCCCGTCCGGCACGGCGGCCGCCTCGCCCGCGTCGACGAGCTCCACGCGCTCCTCCGCGACGTCGCCGCCCACGACCTGACCGTCGCCGTCGGCCACGGCAAGACCTTCCTCGGCGCCGCCTCCGTGTGGACCGCCGGCGACGACGCCCCCACCGCCCTGCTCGCCCGGCACGTGCTCGCCGGCGAACCCGTCGCCTGGGGCCTCACCGAACCCGGCGGCGGCAGCGACCTGCTCGCCGGCACCCTCACCGCCACCCGCAACGGCTCCGGCTGGTGCCTCAACGGCCGCAAATGGCCCATCAACAACGCCACCCGCGGCAACCTCATGTGCGTCCTCGCCCGCACCGAGCCCGACGGCGGCCCCCGCGGTTTCACCGTCTTCCTCTTCGACAAGCGCGCCACCGGGCACGGCACCGTACGCCCCCTCCCCAAGGTCCCCACCCACGGCATCCGCGGCGCCGACATCAGCGGCATCGAGTTCACCGATGCCCGGATCCCCGCCCACGCGGTCGTCGGCCCCGTCGGCGGCGGCCTCGAAATCGTCCTCAAGGCCCTCCAGCTCACCCGCACCGCCTGCGTCGCCCTCTCCCTCGGCGCCGGCGACCACGCCCTGCGCATCGCCCGCCGCTTCCTGCGCGAACGCCGTCTGCACGGCCGCGGCCTCGCCGAACTCC
>NZ_MWIG01000513.1:0-1304 GCF_002156145.1 Streptomyces sp. NRRL B-24572
TCGTGCAGTCGGCCCCAGACTCCTGCACGCGACCAGATCAGGAACCGGCGGTGCGCGGTCGACTTCGATATCCCGAAGCAGGGTGGCAGGGCCCGCCAGGCGCATCCGGACACCAGCACGTAGATGATCGCGGCGAACAGTGTCTCATCAGGCGTGTCCTGCGTCCCGCCACCCTGCGGCCGCACCCGGGAGGGCGGGATCAGCGGCTTGGCGATCTCCCACAACCGGTCCGGAACGATCCAACTCCACGTACCCCGCCCCATGACGGCCTCAACGACCGCCTCACCACATAGGACACGGTCTAAGGGGCGGGCAGGCGACGGGCGAGGCCGGCGGCGATGGCGTCGGTCGGGTGAAGGATCCCTTCGGCAGTAATGAGTCGGCGTTGCTGGTCGGCCCGAACCCGACAGACCGTGCGGCCGCGCGGTGGCTTCCCGGGCGTCGACGGCCAAGACCTGCTGGCCTCGCTCGACATCCTCGGCCTGTGCCCTGCGGATGGTCTGCCAGCTCCAGACCGCCCTAATGGCGCGGCGGGCGCTCTGCGCTCGGCGCTGCCCCGATCGACAGAACAGCCCCCGGGCTCCGCGCGCGAGATGCCCTGTTCTGTTCTAGCTTGTTCATCTATCGACCGTTCTTCGGAAAGGGAGCTTTTCTCATGGCTGAGAAGGCCAAGGGCAAGATGGAACAGGCCAAGGGCAAGGCCAAGGAGGTCGCCGGCAAGGCGACCGGGAACGAGCGGATGAAGGCCGAAGGCAAGACCGACCAGATCAAGGGCAAGACCCGCGAGGTCGCGGGCAAGGCCGAGGAGCAGGCGCGCGGAGTGAAGGACTCCCTGCGCGACCGCCGTCAGCCCTGACCGCTCCGCCCGCTGCATGTACGGCAGGCCGTGGCGCTTCCCGCGCCACGGCCTGCCGTACATGCATGACCAAGGCCGGGCGTGCTTGGTGGCTGCCGCCGATGAGCCAGCCCTGCGGCAGGTCGTTCCGGCCGGGCCGGTGAAGACGAGGGAGACCGCGTCGGCCGGCTACCACCGCACTCCTTCCGCCCACCACGCGGTCGCCGCGCCCCGCCAGGAAGACCCGGCCCTGGCCGCTGCCGTCCTACAGCAAGAACAGGCCCGCGGCGCCCTCGCCGCCCTGATCTTTCCCGGCGTCGAGCAGGACCAGGAGGACGAGGCGCCGACGTCGCTCGAGGACGTCCGCGCCCAGCAGCGTCAGGCCGCCGAAGCCGTCCGCGCGGCCGCGATCCAGCGGGCCTACGCCGATCGGGCGAGACGATCGGCGTAGGCCGACCCGCCCCCGGGC
>NZ_MWIG01000514.1:0-2308 GCF_002156145.1 Streptomyces sp. NRRL B-24572
CCGTGTCCTATGTGGTGAGGCGGAGGAGTCGTTTGTAGCAGCAGATGGCCGCGGCGAGGCCGAGGAAGGCCAGGTAGTTGCGGGGATTGCGCTCGTAGCGGTGGTTGAGCCGGCGGTATCCGGTCAGCCAGGACATGGTCCGCTCGATCACCCACCTGCGGCGCCCGAGCCGTTCCGAGGACTCGATGCCCTTGCGGGCGATGCGGACGCCGATGCGTCTTCCGCGGAGCCATTTCCGCAGCTCAGGGATATCGTAGGCCTTGTCGGCGTGCAGGCGCTGGGGCTTGAAATGACGGCCGCGGTGGGGGTCGTGTCTCGTTTGGTGACCGAGCAGCATGGGCTGCAGGGCCTGGCTGTCGTGGGTGTTGGCGGCCGAGACGCCGACGACCAGGGGCAGTCCGTTCGCGTCCGACAGGACGTGCATCTTGGAACCCGGCTTGCCCCGGTCCACGGGGCTCGGACCGGTGAGTTCGCCCCCTTTTTCGCCCGGACGTGGGCGGAGTCCAGGACCGCGCGAGACAGATCCAGGAGGCCGGCGTCGTCGAGGCGGTGCAGGATCTCCTCGTGCAGTCGGCCCCAGACTCCTGCACGCGACCAGATCAGGAACCGGCGGTGCGCGGTCGACTTCGATATCCCGAAGCAGGGTGGCAGGGCCCGCCAGGCGCATCCGGACACCAGCACGTAGATGATCGCGGCGAACAGCGTCTCATCAGGCGTGTCCTGCGTCCCGCCACCCTGCGGCCGCACCCGGGAGGGCGGGATCAGCGGCTTGGCGATCTCCCACAACCCGTCCGGAACAATCCAACTCCACGTACCCCGCCCCATGACGGCCTCAACGACCGCCTCACCACATAGGACACGGTCTAACTTCTGCCGGCTCGGGCCTGGCGGTCCAGGAACTCGATCAGTCGCGTCTCCGAACGCAGGAGCCGTTCCCGTTGTTCAGAAGGAAGGGAAGCGAGGGCATCGACCAGAGCCCGCTTCCGCGGGACATGGACCATGTTCCCGGAGTAGATCCTGCAAGTTGAGCACCAGGCGAACCCGATGCACCGCTCGAACATGGAGGAATCGGGCGGATAGAAGCGGTACTGGTACGAGCGGACGGGCGTCCCACATGCCGCGCAGATCCGGCGGTCACTGTCCGGAGCGGACCAGCCGCTCCCGACCTTGAGCCAGTGCTGCCGCCCGGCCGGTGCTCTTCAAGTCGTCATGCCCAGCATTTTGCCCCACCGAGCTTGCCCGACGCAGCCATCCGAGCAGGTCTCGGCTATCAAGCGCAGACCGAAACGGTCTCTTGATCGACTTCACGGAATCCGTGCCTGAACCCATATGACCCGACAAAATCACACCCGGGTCGACTCGCTCCCACAGTCCGGGCATGTCGCCCCGGCTGCCGTACTGCAGACGTCGATGCGTATCGCCTCGTGACTCACCTCCAGCGACAGCACCGACACGTCCGCGATGGACGGTAATAGCAGGCCCTCCAGAGGAGGCGACGTCTCTTCCACGACGCCGCACTGTCGACCACACCACGATCGGCCTGGTCATTTTCAGGCAACTTCCCGAAGCCTGATCGGCGCATCAGTCGTTACTCAGCGTGCGCGCTTCACGGAAAGCGAGCCAGAACCCCCAGAAGTGAACAGAGCCAGGGCGGCACAGCGGCGGACGCGCTCGCCGAGCTCCTGGCCGCGCTCGCCCGCCACTCCGGCAGCTCTGGTCCGGGATTCACCGAACGCGCGGCCGCGCTGCGCAACGAGATCACTGCCAGCGGCATCACCGCAGCCGTGTTCCTACTGGAGCTCGCCGCCGCGTTCCACCACGCCGTCCGCAACGAGGGCGACGCGGTCCACGAGATCCTCGGCCGCCTTGCCGAGCTCACACGAGGTGGCGACCACGCCTACTACCTCGATGCTGTCCACTACCTCGCCGACTTGGTCCCGCCCGCCGACTCGACCGTCCGCTGGACCGAGGGCCCCGACGCCGTACGGGATCGTTGGCAGAGCCTGGTCGCCACCCGGCGGCAGGCGGCGTAGCTCCCCACCCCCTTCGCCGTACGATGAGCAGCGTGAGCGAACGCCGCACCCTGGGCCCCGGGCCGGAGCACGCTGCCCGTGTTGCCGCCGCCGAGGCCGACCTCCACGACGCGATCCCGGGCAACCGCTTCCCCGCCCTCGACGAGCTGCGCGGCCGCGGCGTGTTCAGCCCCCATCCCGCACCCGCCCCGAGCGCGCGCCGCACCCTTGGCGTCGGCGCCCGCGCGACGAGCGGGACGGACAGCACGGACTGACCCGTGCCCGGGCCCGCCCGG
>NZ_MWIG01000515.1:0-22278 GCF_002156145.1 Streptomyces sp. NRRL B-24572
CGCCCCGGCGGAACGATTGCCCACAACGGGGGCGGCACGAGGCGCCCACAACGGGAACGGCGGGGCACCGTCCCGAGCTGACGCCCGCAACGGGGGTGGTGGTGGCGTCGTCATACCTCGGTATCACGTCCCGCCCCAGCCCCCGGTATGACGCCGGCCGGCAGGGGGGTGCCTACCCTGAGGGCCTCATGGTTACCGCATCGCGGCCCGAGCCGCCCGCCGATTCCCTGCCCGCCCGGGCCCTTGAGATGTTTCGGGGGCTCGGGGCCGCGCTCACCACCCCGGCCGCACCCGGGGCTCCGCTCCGCGCCCGGCTGCTGCCGTACGTCCTCGCCCTCGCCTTCAGCGCCGCGCTCCTCCCCTCCACCGTCCTGCTCCTCGTCAACGACTACGGCGTCAACGGCGCCCTCGCCGGCGCCCTCGGCACAGCCCAGGCCGCGCCGCTGCTCCTCGCCGTCAGCCGCCCCCTCCAGGCCTGGTGGATCGTCTTCGTCGCCGATGTGCTCGGCGCGCTCGTACTGCTCGGCTCGGACGGCCCCCGTGCGGAGATGTGGCCGTGGACCCCGCCGGTCGTCATCGGTTACTGCGCCCTCATGGTCGCGCTCGGGCTGCGCGAGTCCCGCCGGGTGCTGTTCGGGGTGTGGCTGGCCACCGGCGTGGCCGGTTTCGTCCTGGAGGCCTTCCGGCCCGCCCGGTTCACCAGCCTCCACCTCCTGCTGCTCGTCCTGAGCGGCGTGCTGCTGCTCCTCACCTCGGCGATCCGTGCCCGCGTCGACGCGCAGCGGCGGCTCGCCGAGCAGGAGACCATCAGCGAGGCCGAACGGGCCCGTCGCACGCTCCTGGAGGAGCGGGCCAGGATCGCGCGCGAGCTGCACGACGTCGTCGCCCACCACATGTCCGTGATCACCGTGCAGGCGGATTCCGCCCCGTACCGCATTCCCGAACTTCCCGAGGCGGCCCGGGAGGAGTTCTCCTCGATCGCCACCAGCGCCCGTGAGTCGCTCGCCGAGATGCGCCGGCTGCTCTCCGTCCTCCGCAGTGACGGCAGCGAGGGCGAGCGGACCCCGCAGCCGGGCCTCGACCGGGTCCAGCAGCTCGTCGAGGCGACCGTACGCGCGGGCGTGCCGGCCGAACTGCGGCTCGCCGCCGACCTCGGGGACGTACCGCAGGCGGTGGACCTGTCCGCTTATCGGATCGTGCAGGAGGCCCTGGCGAATGTGGTGCGGCACGCGCCCGGGGCCTCGACCCGTGTCTCCGTACGGGCCGAGGACGGGTGGCTGACCGTTCTCGTCGTCAACGGGCCTTCCCTGGAAGAGCGTTCCTCCGTCGAGCGGGGCGTCCCCGGCACCGGGCACGGGCTCGTCGGCATGCGGGAACGCGTACGGTTGACCGGCGGCTCGCTGGACACCGGGCCGCTGCCGGACGGCGGCTTCCGGGTCGCGGCCAGGCTTCCCCTGCGTACGAAGGACACCGAGTGACCATCCGCGTGATCATCGTCGACGACCAGGCCATGGTGCGGGCCGGTTTCGCCGCGCTGCTCGCCGCGCAGCCCGACATCGACGTGGTCGGCGAGGCACCGGACGGGCGCCAGGGCGTCGAGGTGGCACGGTCGGCGCACCCCGACGTGGTCCTGATGGACGTCCGGATGCCGGAGCTCGACGGGCTCGCCGCCGCCCGCGAGATCCTGCACCCGCCGGTCGGGGTCACGCACCGGCCGAAGGTGCTGATGCTGACCACCTTCGACGTCGACGACTACGTGTACGAGGCGCTGCGCGCGGGCGCCTCCGGCTTCCTCCTCAAGGACGCGCCGCCGGCCGATCTCATCGCGGCGGTACGGGTCGTGGCGGCGGGCGAGGCACTGCTCGCCCCGTCCGTGACCCGCCGCCTCATCGCCGACTTCGCGGCCTCGCGCCCGGCCCCCCGACGGGACACCACGGCACTGCGCCTCAACGGACTCACCCCGCGCGAGACGGAGGTCCTGGAGCTGATCGCCCGCGGCCTGTCCAACCAGGAGATCGCGGACAGCCTGGTCCTCGCCGAGCAGACGGTGAAGACCCACATCGGCCGGGTCCTCGCCAAGCTGGACCTGCGCGACCGCGCGCAGGCGGTGGTCTTCGCGTACGAGTCGGGCCTGGTCACCCCCGGCGCCTGACACCGGACTGGCGTCAGCCCCCGGGGGAGAACCCCACCCCGTTCCTCGGGTCAGCCGCTCCTCCACCCCCTACCCCGGTATGGAACGGGAGTTGGCTCCCCGGTGTGACGTGCCGTCACCCGTCGTCTTCCTACCTTCCTCTCGCCAGCGACGAGAACGAGGGAGGGCGGGCCGATGCGCCGCATTTCGAGGACCCTGATCACCGCGGCCGTGGTGGGCGGCGTGATCGCCGGGACCGCCGGCTGGGCGTCCGGGAACACCCAGGAGGCCGTGACCGGGGCCCCGGCCGGGACGGGGGCGTGGCGGGCTGCGGGACTGCCGGACCCGGAGCGGATGGGGCCGGCCGAGGTCGCGCGGTTCTTCGCCGGGCTGAGTCCCGTACGACAGCACGAGCTGGCCCGGACGTACCCGGCGGTCGTCGGGAACCTCGACGGAGCGCCCCTGGATCTGCGGTACGAGGCCAACGCCCGTTCCGTGCACGGGGAGTTCGGCGGGGCTCGGGTACTCGCCCACGATCCGCGCGGGCGGGGGCAGGTCGCCCTGGTCTACGGGGATCTGGCGCGGGCCGAGCACGTGGCCGTGATCGTGCCCGGCTCCGACGTCGACGCGGGCCACGTCGAGCCGCTCGCCGACATGGCGGCCGAGCTGCGCCGGGCGACCGGCGGGCGTACGGCGGTCGTCGCCTGGGCCGGGTACACCACCCCCGTCGGCGTCGGTCTGGACGCGGCCACCGGCCGGCTCGCCGAGGCCGGGGCCGGGCGCCTGACCCGGTTCGTGGACGGGCTCACCGCCGTCGGCGCGGCCGAGCCGTCCGTGTTCTGCCACAGCTACGGCTCCGTCGTCTGCGGTCTCGCCGCCCACCGGCTGAAGGCCAAGGACCTGGTCGTCTTCGGCTCCCCCGGGATGCGCGCCGAGAACGTCTCCGAGCTCGGGACCTCCGCCCGGGTCTGGGCGGCGAAGGACCCCACCGACTGGATCGACCGGGTCCCGAACGTCGAGTTCGCCGGGCTCGGGCACGGCACCGATCCCACCGATCCGGACTTCGGGGCGCGCCGGATCGCGGCCGAGGACGCCGCCGGCCACGGCGGCTACTTCGCGCCCGGCACCTCCTCGCTCCGCGCCTTCGCCCGCATCGCCGAGGGGGACGTCCGATGAAGACGCTCGTCGCGAAGATCGAGTCCTCCACCCCCGCCCACCGCGACCGGGCGATCGACGGACTCCGCGCCCTCGCGCTGCTCGCCGTGCCGACCGGGCACTGGCTGCTCGGCGGCTTCACGCTCTCCTCCGACGGCGCGCTCCACAACGCCAGCCCCCTGAGCACCTTCGCCGGTCTCGCGCCCGTCAGCTGGGTCCTGCAGATGCTGGGGATCTTCTTCCTGGTCGGCGGGTACGCGTCGGTGCTCTCGTACCGGCGCCACACGGGCTCCACGCGCGCGTGGCTCGCCGGCCGGCTCGCCCGGCTCGGGCGGCCGGTGCTCGGCGTCACCGCCGTGTGGGCGGCGCTGCTGCCCCTGCTGCGCTTCGGTCTCGGGGTGCCCGTGGACACGCTGCGGACGGCGTCCACGCTGGTGATCCAGCCGCTCTGGTTCGTCGGGGTGTACACGGTGGTCACCGCGCTGACCCCGCTGTGCGTGCGGGCGGCCCGCCGACTCGGGGTCTGGGCCGCGGCGCCGCTGCTCGGCTCGGTCGCCGTCGTCGACTTCCTGCGGTACGGGCCGGGCGCCGACGGCGCCCCGTCCTGGCTGAGCCTGCTGAACATCCTGCCCGGCTGGCTGTTCGCGTATCAGCTCGGCGTGTCGTGGGGCGAGGGCCGGGTCGGTCGGCGCCACGCGTGGGGGCTGCTGCTCGGCGGCGCCGCGCTCTTCGCCGCCCTGCTCCTCGTCTTCGGCTACCCGGCGTCGATGGTCGGCGTCCCCGGCGAGGCCCGCACCAACTCGCACCCGCCGTCGCTGCTCGTCCTCGCCCTCGCCGCCGCGCAGAGCGGTGCGGCGATCCTGCTCCGGGACCGGCTCGGCCGGTTCCTGAAGCGGCCCGCGCTGTGGGCGCCGGTCGTCGTGATCAACCTGTCCGCGATGACGATCCTGTGCTGGCACCAGACGGCGATGCTCACCGCCGCGATCCCCGCCTCGTACGGGGGAGAGGTCGCCGGACTGGTCGGCGCGCCGGACTCGGTCGGCTGGATCCTCGCCCGGCTCGCCTGGATGCCGGTCTTCGCCGGTCTGCTGGTCCTCATCGGCCGGTACGCGCGCGTCTTCGAGTCCCCGTGGGCGAAGACCGGCACCGCCAGGCGCGCCCTGGCGGGCGTCCTGGCGGCGGGGTTCGCGGTCTTCGCCCTGGGGCTGGCCTAGGTGTCAGACCTCCCGGGCCGCCGACGTGGAGCTCATGTCCGGGTAGCGGTCGCCCGCCACCAGGCCCGCGATCGGCTCGAGTTCGGCGAGCTCGGCGGCGGTGAGGGTGATGCGGGTGGCGGCCGCGTTCTCCAGGAGGCGGGAGCGCTTGCGGGTGCCCGGGATGGGGACGACCGTCAGGCCGTGCACGGTGGCGCGCTGCTGCACCCAGGCGAGGGCGATCTGCGCCGGGGTCGCGCCGTGGGTGGCGGCGATCTTCCGGACCGGGTCGAGGAGGGCGGCGTTCCGCTCGGCGTTCTCGCCGGTGAACCGGGGCTGGTACTGACGGAAGTCGCCGCCCGAAAGGTCCTTGCCGGCGTCCGCGAACGCGCCGGTCAGGAAGCCCCGGCCGAGCGGCGAGTACGGCACGAAGGTCACGCCGAGCTCGGCGGCGGTGCCGACGGCGCTGCGCTCCACGTCCCGGGAGAAGAGCGACCACTCCGACTGGAGTGCGGTGATCGGGTGCACGGCGTGGGCCTCGCGCAGCTCGGGCCCGGTGACCTCGCTCAGGCCCAGGAAGCGGACCTTGCCCTCCTGGACGAGCTCGGCCATCGCGCCGACGGACTCGGCGAAGGGGATCTCCGGGTCGCGGCGGTGCATGTAGTAAAGGTCGATGGTCTCGATGCCGAGGCGGCGCAGGCTGTCCTCCGCGGCCTTCTTGATGTACGCCGGGTCGTTGCGGACCCCCCGGTAGGTCGGGTCGTCGGCGCGGCGCTCTATGGCGAACTTGGTGGCGAGGGTGACCTCGTCGCGGTGGGCGGCGAGGAACGGGGCGAGGAACTCCTCGTTGGCGCCGCTGCCGTAGATGTCGGCGGTGTCGATCAGGGTGACGCCGGCCTCCAGGGCCGCGTCGAGGGTGTCGCGGGCGGCGGCCTCGTCGGTGTCGCCGTAGAACTCGCTGATGCCCATGGCGCCGAAGCCCTGGACGCCGATCTCAGGTCCGTCCTGGCCGCCGAGACGTACGGTGTCGATCTTGGTCACGCTGGTCATGAAGGTGTTCCTCCGCTTGCGGTCCCGTAATGGCCGATCTTGATGTCGAGCACGGCGAGCGTGTCCTGGAGCTCCGTGATCCGGGCGAGGACGTCGCGCCGGGTGGCCTCCAGGAGCTCCCGCCGTTCGTCCCGGGTGTGGTCGCCCTCGCGCACCAGCTCCGCGTACCTGACCATGTCGGCGACCGGCATCCCGGTCAGCCGCAGCTTGCCGACGAAGGCCAGCCAGTGCAGGTCGCGCTCGGTGAAGCGGCGCTGGCCGGTGTGCGAACGGTCGACGTGCGGCATCAGGCCGATCCGCTCGTACCAGCGCAGGGTGTGCGCGGTGAGGCCGGTGATGGCCGCCACCTCACTGATCGTGTAGCGGTCCTTCCCGGCAAGCCCGGTCGTGCTCTCGATCACGCTCATGGACCCCACGCTAAAACGTTGGAGTGCACTCGAAGCAAGTAGGCTCGGCCCCATGCAGAGCAGCGTGCCGAGCCTGGCGTCGATCGAGAACTGGCCCGTCCCCACCGCGGCGGCCGCCGTCGTCCGCGCGGACGGCACCCTGGCCGGGTCCCACGGCCCCACCGGGCGGCGTTTCCCGCTCGCCTCCGTCACCAAGCCGCTCGCGGCGTACGCCGTCCTCGTCGCGTACGAGGAAGGGGCGATCGACCTCGACGAACCGGCCGGGCCCGAGGGCTCGACCGTCCGTCACCTCCTCGCCCACACCTCCGGGCTCGCCTTCGACGAGAACCGGGTCATGGCCGCGCCCGGCACCCGCCGGATCTACTCCAACACCGGCTTCGAGGCCCTCGGCGACCACGTCGCCAAGGCCACCGACATCCCCTTCGCCGAGTATCTGCACCAGGCGGTCCTGGAGCCCCTCGGCATGACGTCGACGACCCTGGAGGGCTCGCCCGCCAAGGACGGCGTGTCGACCGTGGACGACCTGGTGCGGTTCGCCGCCGAGGTGCAGGCGCCGCGGCTGCTCGACGCGCGGACCGTCCTGGACGCGATGACCGTCACGTACCCCGGCCTGACCGGCATCCTGCCCGGCTACGGGCACCAGAAGCCGAACGACTGGGGGCTCGGCTTCGAGATCCGCGACGGCAAGTCCCCGCACTGGACGGGCGCGGGCTCCTCGCCGCGCACCTTCGGGCACTTCGGGCAGTCCGGCACCTTCCTGTGGATCGACCCGGACGCGCGGGCCGCGTGCGTGGCCCTCACCGACCGGCCCTTCGGGGCGTGGGCGGTCGAGGCGTGGCCGCCGTTCACGGACGCGGTGCTGGCGGACCTGCGGGCGCGCTGACGAGAGGGCACGGTCTCGCGGACCTGCGCGGGCTCCGTGCTCCGGGTCCCGGGCTCCGGTTCCGGGTTCCGAGCTCCAGGCCCCGGGCTCCGGGCTCCGGGCTCCGGGCTCCGGGTTCCGGGCTCCGGGCTCTAGGTTTCGCAGCGGGTCGCGGGGCGCGTGCCGTCGACGCTGATGAGGGTCACGTCGACCCTGCCCCCGCCGTCCTCCGCGTACGCGGTCGTGCACACCAGCTGCTGGACGGCCGCGTCCGACAGGCCCATGACGGGGAACGGCAGCCGGAGCCGGATGCGCCGGCGGCCCTCCGGGGTCAGGTCCTCGACCTGCTCCGTGCGCGGCGCGTTCTCGGACCTCGGGAGCCCCGTGGTCAGGCCGGCCGCGGTGTCGGCGCCGGACGGGCCGGAAAGAAGCGCGGCGAGCACCTTGTCGGTGGCGACCGGGGTGCCGTGCGCGTCCCGCCCCTGTCCGGAGGCCCACCCATGGGCCTTCCGGTCCTGGGACGCCTCGACGCCGCCCGCGGCGAACGTCGGGTCGGGGATCGGCTGCCCGATCTCGCGGGCCACCGGAACCGGCTGTCCGTTCGGCCCGAGGAAGTAGAGCACCATCCGGAACTCGGGCTGCGGGTAGACGATGACGGTCGCGGCGCCGCCCGCCTCGACGACGTCGCTCTCCTGGATGCCGCAGGCGGCGAGCGAGAGCACGGCGAGGAGGGCCACGGCGGCAGCTGCCCGGCGCCTCACGGGCCTCACGCGCCTCACAGCGGCATCCGTACGGTGAACACCGCGCCGCCCGCCGGGTGGTTGGCGGCCCGGACGGTGCCGCCGTGCAGCCGGACGTTCTCCAGGGTGATCGCCAGACCCAGGCCGCTGCCCGCCGAACGGGTCCTGGCCCGGTCCGCCTTGTAGAAGCGGTCGAAGACGTGCGGCAGCACGTCCGGGTGGATGCCCGGCCCCCGGTCGGCGACCTCCGTCACCAGCTCGTCCCCCTCCGCGTACAGCCTGACCGTCACCGGCGCGGCCCCGTGCCGCAGCGCGTTGCCCACGAGGTTGGCGACGACGACGTCGAAACGGCGCGGGTCGAGCCGCGCCCTGATCCCCTCCTCAAGGTACGGGACGACCTGCGCCGGATCGGTCCAGTGCCGGTGCTGGAGGGTCTTGCGCACGCAGTCGGCGGCGTCGACCTCGTCGGTGTGCAGTTCGGCGGCGCGCGCGTCGAAGCGGGAGATCTCCATCAGGTCCTCGACGAGCACGGCGAGCTTCCCGGTCTCGGCGCTGATCAGCCGGACGGCGCGGGCGGTGTCGCTGTCGAGGCTCCCGGCGTCCTCGTCGAGGACCTCGGTGACCGCGAGCATCCCGGCGAGCGGGGTGCGCAGCTCGTGCGAGACGTCGGAGGCGAAGCGGCGGGCGCGGGCCTCGGCGTTGCGGAGCTCCGCGACGGAACGTTCCAGCTCGGCGGCGGACTCGTTGAACGTCCGGGCGAGATCGGCGAGTTCGTCGCTGCCCTTCGCGTGGATGCGGGTGTCGAGCCGGCCCCGGCCCATGCTGTGCGCCGCGTGCCGCAGTTCCCGTACGGGGCGGAGCACGCCGCGCGAGGCGATGAGCGCGGGGATCAGGGCCACGGCCAGGGCCGGCAGGGCGCCGTCGCGGGCGGCGGTCACCATGGCCTCGATGTTCGCCTCCTCCTCGTCGAGCTCCATCACCGCGTAGAAGACGAGGCCGGTGGGCTGGGCCGTCCCCTTCTTGTAGTGGGTCCGGAACACGGCGGGGACGGCGACCGTCAGATACGGCGTGCCGTTCTTCACGACCCGCTGGAAGCTGCCGTGCGGGGTGATCGACCGGTCCTGGGCGCGGGCCCGCAGCTCGGGCGTGATGACGGAGGAGGTGGGGCGGTCGGTCGAGGAGACGCGGACCGTGCCGTACTCGGCGTAGACGCGCCAGGGGCGTGGCTTGCCCTGGCCGGCGATGCGGAGGACCACATCGCGCAGGGAGCCGGGGCTGACGGGCAGGGTGATGTTGAGCGGTTCGACCTGGTCGCGCAGGGCGGAGACGGCGGTGTCCTGGGTCTGCGCCAGGATCGCGTTGCGGGCGGCCCGGTAGGTGAGCGCGGCGGTGGTGCCGCAGCCGACGGCCGCGACGAGGAGGAAGGCGAGGACGAGACGGGTACGGAGGCCGAAGGGGCGCGGGCGGGGGGCGCGGGCGCGGCGGCGGGCCCGTCTTGTTCGCGGCCCCGTGCCGGTCCCCGTGCCGGGCCCCGTGCCGGACTCCGTGCCCGGCTCCGGGCTCACGCAGGCCTTCACAGCGGGCCGAAGCGGTAGCCGAAGCCCCGCAGGGTCTGGATGTACCGGGGGTCGCCCGGGGCGTCCTCGATCTTGTTCCGCAGCCGGCGGACGCACGCGTCCACCAGCCGGGCGTCCCCGTGGTAGCTGTGCTCCCAGACGTGTTCGAGCAGCTGCTGCCGGCTGAAGACCTGTTCGGGGGCGGCCGTGAGGTGCAGCAGCAGCTTCAGCTCGGAGGGGGCGAGGGCGACGCGCTCGCCCGCCTTCGCGACGGTCAGGCCCGCCCGGTCGATGGCGAGTTCCCCGTGGAACTCGACGGCGGACCGGCCGGCTCCGGGCTCCTCGATGCGTCGCAGCACGGCCCGTATCCGGGCCTCGATGACCTCCGTACGGGCGGGCTTGACGATGTAGTCGTCGGCCCCGGCCTCCAGGCCGACGACGACGTCGAAGTCGTCGCCGCGGGCGGTGAGCATGATGATCGGCAGCTGGCTGCTCTCCCGGACCCGGCGGCAGACCTGAACGCCGTTCATGCCGGGCAGCATGAGGTCGAGCAGGAGCAGGTCCGGCCGGAACTCCCCGAGCGCGGCGAGCCCCGCCTCGCCGGTGGGGGCGGTCCGTACGTCGTGCCCGCGGCGGCGGAGACCCAGCTCGACGCCTTCGCGGACGGAGGGGTCGTCTTCTATCAGGAGCACGCGGGGCATGTGTGGAGTATCCCAAGGTCGGTGGGGAGGGTGTGGCGGGGCCGGTTGCGGGCGGAGCCCTCGACGGGCGCGGGTCCACGCGGCCGGACGTCAGGTGCGGAAGCGGCGCGTGCCCGAGGCGAGGAGGGCCTGGACCTCCGTCAGGCGGAGGGGGCGGGACAGGAGCGCGAAGGCCGTCAGGATCGTCGCCGCTCCCGCCAGGCCCGCCACCACCGGGCCCGCCGTCGCCGTGCCGTCCGTGGCGAACAGGCCGTACCCCGCCGCCGGCACCGCCGCCACGAGCAGCCGCGCCAGGGCGCGGGCGGTCCCGCCCGACCCGCCTCCCAGCCGGCGCCTCAGCGCGTACGCCGTCACCGCCCAGCCCGTCCACAGCGCCAGCGAGTACGCCGCCGCCATGCCCGTGACCGCCCACCGGGTCGGGAGCGACTGGTAGGCGGCGTACGACAGGCCCGCGTTCAGGGCGGCGATGACCAGGTTCAGGAAGAACGGGGTCCGGGTGTCCCGCAGCGCGTAGAACGCGCGCGTGCACACGTACTGCCCCGACAGCGCGACCAGGCCCGGCGCGAACGCCATCAGCGTCCAGGACATCGCGCGCACGTCGTCGCCCGAAGTCGCCCCGTAGCCGAAGACCACCGTCATCAGCGGGACGGCCAGGGCCAGGAGCGCGCAGGCCGCCGGGACCACCGCCGCCGCGCTGGTCCGCAGGGCGTACGAGACGTCCCGCCGCACCCCCGCCAGGTCGTCCTCGGCCGCCGCGCCGCTCATCCGGGGCAGCAGCGCCGTGACCAGGGAGACCGTGATGATGCCGTGCGGGACGGTCCACAACAGGTACGCGTTGTTGTACGCGGCCAGGCCTCCGCCGCTCACCGACGTGCCCGCCGAGGTGGCGAGCCACGTCGTCACCCAGTACGCGCCCTGGTTCGTGAGGACGAGCAGCACCAGCCAGCCCGCCGAGCGCAGCGGGGCCGCGAGGCCGCTGCCGCGCCAGTCGAAGCGGGGCCGCCAGCGGAAGCCGGCGGCGCGCAGCGAGGGCAGCAGGGCCAGGGCCTGGACGGCGATGCCCGCCGTGGTGCCCCAGCCGAGGAGCGCGGTCTCCCCCGGGGTGAGTTCCCCGCCGTCGCTGACGGCCAGGAAGAGGCCGAAGACGGTGACGGCGACCACGTTGTTGAGGACGGGGGTCCACATCATGGCGCCGAACCGGCCCCGGGCGTTGAGGACCTGTCCGAGCAGGGTGAAGAGTCCGAGGAAGAAGATCTGCGGCAGGCACGCGCGCGTGAAGGCGATCGTCATGTCCCGCTGTCCGCCCACGTAGTCGGTGTACGTGTCGACGATCAGGGGGGCGGCGGACACCGCGACCGCCGTGAGGGCGGCCAGGGCCAGGGCGCACAGGGTCAGCAGCCGGTCCGTGTAGGCGACGCCGCCGTCCTCGTGTTCCTTGGCGGCCTTGACCAGTTCCGGGACGAAGACGGCGTTGAGGGCGCCGCCGAGGAGCAGCATGTAGACGATGGTGGGGACGGAGTTGCCGACCGCGTACCCGTCGGCGACGAGGCCCGCGCCGAGTGCGGCGGCGACGACGGAGGCGCGTACGAAGCCGGTGGCGCGGGAGACGAGCGAGCCGGCGGCCATGAGCGCGCCGCTGCGGAGGGCGGAAGGTTTCTTCCGCTCCGTCGGTGCGGTGAGCGTGGCGGTGGTCGTCATCGACGGGCCAGATAGGCCTGGAAGGCGCGGTACAGCGCCCCGTTGGTCGTGCCCTGCATAGGTGTCTCCCACTCCCCCAGCGTCTCGACGACCTGTCCGCCCGTGCCGAGCTTCCAGCGCAGGAGCCCGTGGGCGCGGTCGTCCGGGTCGAGGGTGGAGGGTACCCCGCGCAGGTCGTAGACGGCGGCGCCGAGGGCGTGGGCGTCGAGCATCATGCGCCACTGGAGGGCGTTGGAGGGCCGTACGTCGCGGCGGTGGTCGGCGGAGGCGCCGGTCTGGTACCAGACGCGGCCGCCGACGGTGACCATGGTGTGCGCGGCGAGGACCTCGCCCTCGTGGCGGGCCAGGTAGAGCTTCATGCGGCCCGGCTGTTCGGCGTTGAGGACGGCGTACTGGCGCTCGTAGTACGCGAGGGAGCGGCCGAGGCGGAAGCCGTCGCGTTCCTCGGTGATGCGGAGCAGCCGGTAGAACTCGGGGAGGTCGGCGGCGGAGCCGACGACGACCTCGACGCCGGACTTCCGGGCCTTGCGGACGTTGCGCCGCCACTCCTGGTTGAGGCCGGTCCACAGGTCGTCGGTGCTGCGGCCGGTGAGCGGGACCTGGAAGACGTGCCGGGGCTGGGCGTCGGCCCCGTCCTCGGAGTCGCCGCCGCACTTGCGCCAGCCGCGGGCGCGGAGCCGTTCGGCGACGGCGGTGCCCAGCGGGTCGACCTCGTCGGCGAGGACGTCGGAGAGGCGGCGGCCGGGCCCCGTACCGGCCTTGACGGTGGCGGCGTTCCACCGGCGGTAGGCGGGCCCGGGGCCCATGCGGACGGCGAAGGCGCCCAGGGAGCGCAGATGGCCGAGGAGCGGGCCGAGCCAGCCGTCCATGTCCGGGTCGGCCCAGTCGGCGACGGGCCCCTCGGGCAGGTAGGCGAAGTACTTCCGGGTGCCGGGGAAGGGCCGGAGGAGGACGAGCGCGACGCCCGAGAGGGGGGCGCCTTCCCTCCCCCACCCCACCAGCTGGTGGCTCCAGCCTTCCTTCACCTGCGCCCAGGAGGGGAGTTGGAGGAAGCTGGGACCGTCCGCGCCGGAACGGGAGCCGAGGAACGCGCGGTACTCCTCGGGGGTCACGGGCCCGAGCCTGACCGGTCCTGCGGGGGAGCGGTCGACGGGTGCGGCCGTCACGAGCAGCGCTGACACAACGGGAGCCTCCTTGTTCCGCCCCTCGGTGGTGGGGCGCACAGCAGGCTCACAGCCGAATGCGACGGGTGCGCGCGGTGATTGTGACCGGACGATGACCGTTCCGCCGCAGCCCTCGTCACAGAGGCGTCCGGGCCCCCGAGGGGGTCCTGGAGCGTCCTACAGTCCAGGACATCCCACCCGAACCCTCACCACGCGGAGGTCTTCCGTGCTGCCGATACGCACATCCCGTCCCGCCCTGGCGGCCGTCGCGCTGACCGTGTCCCTCACCGCCTGCACGGCCCAGGCGGCGGACGGCGGCCCGTCCGGGGCGCACGCCTCGGCCGCTCCCCCGGCGAAGGTGACGGTCGTGAAGAAGACGGCCGGCAGCCCGGTGACCGTGACCGCGTCCGGCGGCACGCTCGCGGCGGTACGGGTCGTCGACGCCGACGGCGGCGTCCTGAAGGGCCGTACGGATGCGGGCGGTACGAGCTGGTCCTCGGACCGGAAGGCGGCGCCCGGCACCTCCTACACGATCGAGGTGACGTCCCGTACGGCCGACGGCAAGGAGTCGACCAGCCGGTCGTCCTTCACCACCCCGGAACCCGACAAGGTCAACAAGCTGACCCTGGCCCCCGGCAAGAACACCACGGTCGGCATCGCCCAGCCCCTCTCCATCGTCTTCGACCTGCCGGTGACGCGGAAGGCGGACGTGGAGAAGCAGCTCAAGGTGACCACCTCGAACGGCACCGAGGGTTCCTGGGGCTGGGTCAAGGACTACTCGGGCCGGGACCGGGTCGACTGGCGGCCACGGGAGTACTGGAAGCCGGGCACGAAGGTCACCCTCCAGGCGGACCTCGACGGCACGGACTCGGGCGGCGGCTGGTTCGTACGGGACTACCGCACCGGCTTCACCATCGGCACGGCGCAGGTCGTGAAGGTCGACCTCGACACCCATCAGCTGAGGTTGGAGCGGGACGGGCGGACGGTCCGCACCATCCCCGTCTCCGGCGGCACCCCCGGCGGCGACAAGCGGTCCTGGCGGGGGACGGCCGTGCTGATGGCGAAGGAGGGCACCATCAACATGAACTCCGAGACGGTCGGTCTCGGCGACGCGTACAACAAGGACGTCGACTACTCGATGCGGCTGACGTGGTCGGGCATGTACGCGCACGCGGCCCCGTGGAACGCGGCGTACTTCGGCAGGGCCAACCACAGTTCGGGCTGCATCGGCATGAGCTCCGAGAACGCGGCCTCCTTCTACGCCTCGGTGAACGTGGGCGACCCCTTCGAGATCAAGGGCCGCGAGACGAAGGGCACGGTCGCCGAGGGCAACGGGTACGGGGCGTGGAACCTGAACTGGGAGCAGTGGAAGGCGAAGAGCGCCCTCGGCTGAAGGGTCAGCCCAGGGCCTTGCGCCAGTCCCGCATCTCCCAGACCAGGACCTCCGCGTCGGCCGTGGCCGTCAGTTCGAGTCCCCCGGTGCCGGTGAGCCGGGCCGCGTCGCCCGGGGCGAGTTCCTCGGCGCCGAGCCGTACCCCGCCCCGTACGACGTGGACGTACGCGAAGTCCGCGGCCGGTACGGGCGTACGCTCCCCCGCCTTCGGTCGGCGGACGTGCAGGACCGCGTCCGCCGCCGGGAGGGCGTAGGCGTCGCCGAGGCCGCGCACCACCTCGTACGAGGGGTCCCCGCCCGACGTCAGGGGGGCCAGCCACATCTGGACGAAGACCAGCGGGGCGGGGCCGTCGTTGCGCTCGACGTGGCGGACGCCGCCCGCCGAGCTCAGCCGCTGGAGGTCGCCGGGGCGGACGGTCGTGGTGTGTCCGGCCGTGTCCCGGTGGGTGAGCTCGCCCTCGACGACCCACGTCACGATCTCGGTGTGGCTGTGCGGGTGCTCGTCGAAGCCGGCCCCGGGCGCGAGGCGCTCCTCGTTGACGGCGAGGAGCGCGCCGAAGCGGAGGTTGTCGGGGTCGTAGTGCGGACCGAAGGACAGGGCGTGCCGGGTCTCGATCCCGGCCGCCGGGTCGCCCCCGGGGTAGCGCTCGCCGGCGCGCTGGATGCGTATCACGGACGTACCGTAGCCCGGGGAAACGCCCCCGACCCCGCACGCCGGCGTCCCGATAAGGCAGTCTTGTCCCCGTGCCTGAACCCGTGAACGCCTCCCATCCACACGCCGCGACCCTGAAGCGCCTCGAACAGTCGTCCGGGCGGCTCGCCGCCGGCGCCATCGCCCGCATGGACGAGACGCTCCCGTGGTACCGCGCGATGCCGCCCGAGAACCGGTCGTGGATCGGTCTGGTCGCCCAGGCCGGCATCGCCGCGTTCACCGAGTGGTTCCGGCACCCCGAGACCCCGCAGGCGATCTCCACGGACGTCTTCGGCACCGCGCCGCGCGAGCTGACCCGCGCGATCACCCTGCGGCAGACCGTGGAGATGGTCCGGACGACCATCGAGGTCATGGAGTCGGCGATCGAGGAGGTCGCCGCCCCCGGGGACGAGTCCGTGCTCCGGGAGGCGCTCCTCGTGTACGCCCGGGAGATCGCCTTCGCCACCGCCCAGGTGTACGCACAGGCCGCCGAGGCCCGCGGCGCCTGGGACGCCCGGCTCGAATCGCTCGTCGTCAACGCGGTGCTCTCGGGCGAGGCCGACGAAGGCGCCGTCTCCCGGGCCGCGGCCCTCGGCTGGAACTCGCCCGACCACGTGTGCGTCGTGCTCGGCACCGCACCCGACGGCGACAGCGAGCTGACCGTCGAGGCGATCCGGCGGGCCGCCCGGCACGCCAAGCTCCAGGTCCTCACCGGTGTCCTCGGCGACCGGCTCGTCGTCATCGCCGGCGGCAACGACAACCCGCTCGCCGTCGCCAAGGCGCTGATCGGGCCGTACGCACCCGGGCCCGTCGTCGCCGGCCCCGTCGTGCCCGATCTGCTCGCCGCGACCCGGTCCGCGCAGGCCGCCGCCGCCGGACTCAAGGCCTGCTCGGCCTGGCAGGACGCGCCCCGGCCGGTCCTGGCGGACGATCTCCTCCCGGAGCGCGCCATCGCCTCCGACCCTTCGGCCCGCGAGCAGCTGGTGGAGGAGATCTACAGACCGCTGGAGGAGGCGGGCTCCGCGCTGCTCGAAACTCTCAGTGTCTATCTGGAACAGGCGAGCAGCCTGGAAGGCGCGGCCCGGATGCTCTTCGTCCACCCGAATACCGTGCGCTACCGGCTTCGACGTGTGACCGACGTCACCGGTTGGTCACCCTCCGATGTTCGCTCCGCGTTCACGCTGCGGATCGCCCTCATCCTGGGGCGCTTGGCCGACGGAGATCAGCAGTCCTAGACTTTTGTCGAACACCAACAAATCCCCCGACGGTTCTTCGTCCTTGTCCCCACGGGCGCTCGAAGCCGTCCCCAAGAGAAGGTGTGAGGGTGCTCGTACTCGTCGCTCCCGGCCAAGGCGCCCAGACGCCCGGCTTCCTGACCCCCTGGCTCGAACTCCCCGGCGCCGCCGACCGCCTCGCGGCCTGGTCCGACGCGATCGGGCTCGACCTCGTCCACTACGGCACGAAGGCGGACGCGGACGAGATCCGCGACACCGCCGTGGCACAGCCCCTCCTCGTCGCCGCCGGCCTGCTGTCCGCCGCCGCGCTCGGTACCGGGACATCAGCCGCTGACGCGGCGGGCACCCCCGGCGTCGTCGCCGGTCACAGCGTCGGCGAGTTCACCGCCGCCGCGTTCGCGGGCGTCCTCGACTCCGAGGCCGCGCTGCGCCTCGTCCGTACCCGTGGTCTCGCGATGGCCGAGGCCGCCGCGATCACCGCGACGGGCATGTCGGCGCTGCTCGGCGGCGACCCCGAGGTGACCGTCCCGCACCTGGAGAAGCTCGGCCTGACCGCGGCCAACGTGAACGGCGCCGGCCAGATCGTGGCCGCCGGCACCCTGGAGCAGCTGGCCGCCCTGGAGGCGGACAAGCCCGAGGGCGTCCGCCGGGTCGTGGCGCTCAAGGTCGCCGGCGCGTTCCACACGCACCACATGGCCCCGGCCGTGGCGAAGCTGGAGGAGGCGGCGAAGGAGCTGTCCCCGGCCGCCCCGACCACCCGCTACGTCTCCAACAAGGACGGGCAGGTCGTCACCGACGGCGCCGAGGTCGTGGCCCGCCTGGTCGGCCAGGTCGCGAACCCGGTCCGCTGGGACCTGTGCATGGAGACCTTCCAGGAACTCGGCGCGACCGCGCTGATCGAGGTGTGCCCCGGCGGCACCCTGACCGGCATCGCCAAGCGGGCCCTGCCGGGAGTGGCCACGGTCGCCCTCAAGACTCCCGACGACCTCGACGCGGCCCGTACGCTCATCGCCGAGCACGCGGCCGTCTGACAAGGAGAGTCGAGAAACATGTCGAAGATCAAGCCCAGCAAGGGCGCCCCGTACGCACGGATCCTCGGTGTCGGCGGCTACCGCCCCACCCGGGTCGTGCCGAACGAGGTGATCCTCGAGAAGATCGACTCGTCCGACGAGTGGATCCGCTCGCGCTCCGGCATCGCCACCCGCCACTGGGCCTCCCCGGAGGAGACGGTCGCCGCCATGTCGGTGGAGGCCTCGGGCAAGGCCATCGCCGACGCCGGGATCAGCCCCGAGCAGATCGGTGCCGTGATCGTCTCCACGGTCTCGCACTTCAAGCAGACCCCGGCCATCGCCACCGAGATCGCCGACAAGATCGGCGCCGGGAAGCCGGCCGCGTTCGACATCTCCGCCGGCTGCGCGGGCTTCGGCTACGGCCTGACGCTCGCCAAGGGCATGATCGTCGAGGGTTCCGCGGAGTACGTCCTCGTCATCGGCGTGGAGCGGCTCAGCGACCTGACGGATCTGGAGGACCGCGCGACGGCCTTCCTGTTCGGCGACGGCGCCGGCGCCGTGGTCGTCGGCCCCTCCGACGAGCCGCACATCGGCCCCACCGTCTGGGGTTCCGAGGGCGACAAGTCCGAGACGATCAAGCAGACCGTGCCGTGGAACGAGTTCCAGGTCGGCGACGTCTCGAAGCTGCCGGTGAACGAGGCCGGCGAGATCAAGTTCCCCGCCATCACGCAGGAGGGCCAGGCGGTCTTCCGCTGGGCCGTCTTCGAGATGGCGAAGGTCGCCCAGCAGGCGCTGGACGCCGCCGGTCTCTCGGCGGACGACCTGGACGTCTTCATCCCGCACCAGGCGAACATGCGGATCATCGACTCGATGGTGAAGACTCTGAAGCTGCCGGAGCACGTCACGGTCGCCCGTGACGTGGAGACCACCGGCAACACCTCGGCCGCCTCGATCCCGCTCGCGATGGAGCGGCTCCTGGCGACCGGGCAGGCGAAGAGCGGCGACACCGCGCTCGTCATCGGCTTCGGGGCGGGTCTCGTCTTCGCCGCGACGGTCGTTACCCTCCCCTAGGCACACCGGATCTTCCGGAAGCCCTCTCTTACCGAAGTAACCGCAAGAAGGAGCACCACTATGGCTGACACCCAGGACGAGATCCTCAAGGGCCTCGCCGAGATCGTCAACGAGATCGCCGGCATCCCGGTCGAGGACGTCCAGCTGGACAAGTCCTTCACCGACGACCTGGACGTCGACTCGCTGTCCATGGTCGAGGTCGTCGTGGCCGCCGAAGAGCGCTTCGAGGTCAAGATCCCGGACGAGGACGTCAAGAACCTCAAGACCGTGGGCGACGCCGCCGACTACATCCTGAAGCACCAGGACTGATTCGGTCCCCGCTGACTCGGTTCGCCACCCCGCGGTGGCGCCGTATTCCGACCATCACACACATGGAGAACGAATTCCTGTGAGCTCGACCAATCGCACCGTGGTCGTCACCGGTATCGGCGCAACCACACCGCTGGGTGGCGACTCCGCGTCGACCTGGGAAGGTCTTCTCGCGGGGCGCTCCGGCGTCAAGCCCCTGGAGGGCGAGCGCTTCGCCGAACTGCCCGTCCAGATCGCGGCCCTCGCCGCGGTCGACCCCGGCGACGTGCTGCCCCGCCCGCTCGCCCGCAAGCTGGACCGCTCGGCGCAGTTCGCGCTGATCGCCGCCCGCGAGGCCTGGGCCGACGCGGGCTACACCGCCCCGGCCGGTGAGGACGAGAAGATCGTGCCCGAGCGGCTCGGCTCCGTCATCGCCTCCGGCATCGGCGGTGTCACCACGCTGCTCGACCAGTACGACGTGCTGAAGGAGAAGGGCGTACGCCGCGTCTCCCCGCACACCGTGCCCATGCTCATGCCCAACAGCCCCTCCGCGAACGTGGGTCTCGAGGTGAACGCCCGGGCGGGCGTCCACACCCCCGTCTCCGCGTGCGCGTCGGGTGCCGAGGCGATCGGCTACGCCGTCGAGATGATCCGTACCGGCCGTGCCGACGTGGTCGTCGCCGGCGGTACCGAGGCCGCGATCCACCCGCTGCCGATCGCCGCCTTCGCCAACATGATGGCGATGTCCAAGAACAACGACGAGCCGACGAAGGCCTCGCGTCCCTACGACACCGGCCGCGACGGCTTCGTGCTCGGCGAGGGCGCGGGCGTCGTGATCCTGGAGTCCGAGGAGCACGCGAAGGCGCGCGGCGCCCGCATCTACTGCGAGGTGCTCGGCCAGGGCCTGTCGGCCGACAGCCACCACATCGCGCAGCCCGAGCCGACCGGCCGGGGCATCGCCGCCGCGATGCAGAACCTGCTCGACTCGACGGACCTCAAGCCGTCCGAGGTCGTCCACCTCAACGCGCACGCCACGTCGACGCCGCAGGGCGACGTCGCCGAGATCAAGGCGCTGCGGAAGGTCCTGGGCGACGACCTGGACCACGTCGCGATCTCCGCGACGAAGTCGATGACCGGTCACCTCCTGGGTGGCGCGGGCGGCATCGAGACCGTCGCGACGGTCCTGGCCCTCCACAACCGCCTGGCCCCGCCGACGATCAACGTCGACGAGTTGGACCCGGAGGTCGAGGCGGACATCGTCCGCGACGAGCCCCGCGAGCTCCCGCAGGGCACGATCGCCGCGATCAACAACTCCTTCGGCTTCGGCGGCCACAACGTGGTCCTGGCGTTCCGCACGGTCTGACGCCCGCTCGAACAGCGAGGCCCGCTCCCGACACGGGGGCGGGCCTCCGCCGTGTCCGCCGCACGGAGGCCGGCACAGCGCCCCGAAGCCCGCGAAGCGGTGCGAGGGACGCACGGGGAAGAGGTCAACTCCTTCGGCTTCGGCGGCCACAACGTGGTCCTGGCGTTCCGCACGGTCTGACGCCCGCTCGAACAGCGAGGCCCGCTCCCGACACGGGGGCGGGCCTCCGCCGTGTCCGCCGCACGGAGGCCGGCACAGCCGTTCCGCACGGTCCGGTTCCTGGCCGACGCGAAGGCCCACCCCCGGTCCGGGGGTGGGCCTTCGCGTGTCAGACGACCTGGTGCAGCCAGCGGACGGGGGCGCCCTCGCCCGCGTAGCGGAAGGGTTCCAGTTCGTCGTCCCAGGGCTTTCCGAGCAGCTTGGCGATCTCCGCCTCCAGCTGGGTCTCGCCCTGCGCGGAGCGCGCGAGGGCGGCCCGCAGCCGGTCCTCGGGGATCAGGATGTCCCCGTGCATGCCGGTGACGGCGTGGAAGATGCCCAGGTCGGGGGTGGCGCTGTAGCGCTCGCCCTCGGCGGTGGGGCAGGGCTCCGCGGTGACCTCGAAGCGGAGCATCTGCCAGCCGCGGAGCGCGGAGGCGAGTTTGGAGGCGGTGCCGGTCTGGCCCTGCCAGGAGAACTCGGCTCTCCAGGTGCCGGGGGACGCCGGCTGGCGGATCCAGTCGAGCTGGACCCTCGCACCGAGGACGCCCGCGACCGCCCATTCGACGTGCGGGCACAGCGCGCGCGGTGCGGAGTGTACGTACAGGACTCCACGTGTCGTCACCGGGACCTCCAGTGTGGGACGAGGTTCGCCTTGCCCAGCGGCCTCAGTAAACAGCATCAGGAGCAGAACACCGCAAACCCTCAAAATGGGGACAGCATGTGACGTGATGTAATTTACCGGAGCCGGTCGGCGATGGCGCCTCTGGTTCGACGGGGGAAAAGCTACCGTGCCGCACCGTCATCGGTGTGACGTACGGTCGGTCCGGGGGCCGGTGAACACGAAGCTTTCACCCGCCAGGACGCCGAAGGAGGGGCCGGGAATGCGCGGCCGACGCCGATTCCGTACCGCTGTCGCCGCCGCGACGGCCGCGCTGCTGTGCGGCGGGATGCTCTCCGGCTGTACGGCCGGGGCCCCGGAGGCGGCCCCTCCCGGCAAGCGGACCACGCCGAGACCGGCGCCGTCGTGGGACGTCTCCCCCGCCTCCGTCGCGGCCGTCGGCGACTCCGTGACCCGCGCCTTCGACGCCTGCTCGGTCCTGTCGGACTGCCCCGAGGTGTCGTGGGCGACCGGGACGGACACCGCCGTCAACAGTCTGGCACTGCGGCTGCTCGGCCCGGCGAAGGTGGCCACCCGCAGCTGGAACCTGGCCCGGACGGGCGCGCGGATGGCTGAGCTCCCGGAGCAGATGGCCGGGGCGGCCGCCCGGAAGCCGGAGCTGGTGACGGTGATGATGGGGGCGAACGACGCCTGCCGGGCCACCCCGGACCTGATGACCCCGGTCGCCGATTTCCGTGCCTCCTTCGAGGCGGCCCTCGCCCGGCTGCGGGCGGGCGCGCCGAAGGCGCAGGTGTACGTGGCGAGCGTGCCGGACCTGAAGCACCTGTGGTCGACGGGACGGGTGAGCCCGACGGGGCTCCAGGTGTGGAAGCTGGGGATCTGCGGCGCGATGCTGGCGGACGCGGAGGACCTGGGTCCGGCGGCCGAGCGGCGGCGGGCTTCGGTGCGGGACCGGGTGGTGGCGTACAACGAGGTCCTGGAGGAGGTCTGCGCGAAGGACGCGCGCTGTCGGTACGACGGCGGGGCGGTCTTCGGGTTCCGCTTCGACGGCGGTCAGTTGAGTCCCTGGGACTGGTTCCATCCGAGCAGGGACGGGCAGGCGCGGCTCGCGGAGCTCGCGTACCGGCGGATCACGAAGGAGTGAGGGGCCCCGGGGCGGTTGTCAGGTTCCGCCCCGGGGCCGGTCTTGAGGCCCTGGTCAGACCTCCAGGGTGGTGGTCAGGCGGCCGTCCGTCAGGGAGTGGGCGGCGATGACCTCGTACGCGCCCGTGACGAGCGTCCAGTCGTGCTTCTCCTCGTCCCAGATCTCGAAGGCGCGGCGGGGCAGCGCGATCTCGGTCTCGACGGTCTCGCCGGGCGCGGCCTCGACGCTCGCGAAGGCGGCGAGCCAGCGGGCGGGGCGTTCCACGGTGTCCGACACCGGGGCCAGGTAGATCTGGACGGTCTCGCGGCCGGGGCGCGCGCCGGTGTTGGTGATCCGGACGGTGACCGCGTCCGGGGTGGCGACCAGGGAGTCGTACGACCAGGTCGTGTAGCCGAGGCCGTGGCCGAAGGGGTACGCGGGGACGGCGCCGGACCTGTCCCAGGCGCGGTAGCCGATGAAGACCCCCTCGCTGTAGTGCAGTTCGCCGTCCGTCGGGGTGACCTCGGTGACGGGGGCGTCGGCGAGGGCGGCGGGCCAGGTGGTGGGGAGGCGGCCGCCGGGCTCCTCGGCTCCGGTGAGGACGTCGGCGAGGGCGGCGCCGCCCTCC
>NZ_MWIG01000516.1:0-421 GCF_002156145.1 Streptomyces sp. NRRL B-24572
CCGCCGCCCGCCGGACCCCGCCGCAGCTACGCCAAGTTGGCCGCGGACGAGAGCCGCGAGGACTACTCCCTGCGGTACGCCCCGCACTCCTTCCGGCGCTGGTCGCCCGGGACCGTCGCCGGCACCGCACTCGGCGGCATCGCCTACCTCGCCGACTTCGCGATCGGCGCCTCGATCGTCTTCACCTACGGCTTCGGCAGCGGCCTCGCCTCGATCCTCACCGCCGCCGTGCTCATCTTCCTCACCGGCATCCCCATCGCCCGGGCCTGCGCGAAGTACGGCCTGGACATGGACCTCATCACCCGCGGCGCCGGCTTCGGCTACTTCGGCTCCACGCTGACCTCGCTCATCTACGCCTCCTTCACCTTCATCTTCTTCGCCCTCGAAGGCTCGATCATGGCCCAGGCCATGCACCAGGCCG
>NZ_MWIG01000516.1:469-6737 GCF_002156145.1 Streptomyces sp. NRRL B-24572
CGGCGGTACGGAGGGCGCCGGCGCGGGCTTCTCGTGGATCGGCTTCGGTCTCGGCACGGGCGTCGCGCTCTCCCTGATCGCCCAGATCGGCGAGCAGGCCGACTACCTGCGCTTCATGCCGGCGAAGACCGAGGCGAACAAGCGCCGGTGGAACCTCGCCGTGCTCGCCGCGGGCCCCGGCTGGGTGATCATCGGCGCGGCCAAGCAGCTCGGCGGCGCCTTCCTCGCCTTCGTCGCCCTGGAGGTCGTCGGCAAGACCCACGCCCTGGAGCCGATCGCCCCGCAGATCGAGGCGCTCAGGCCCTGGCTCGGCTCGTTCGCGCTGCCCGCCGCCGCGCTGTTCGTGATCGTCTCCCAGATCAAGATCAACGTCACCAACGCCTACAGCGGTTCGCTGTCCTGGTCGAACTTCTTCTCCCGCGTCACCCACCGCCACCCCGGGCGCGTCTGGTACATCTTCCTCAACCTCGCCATCGCGCTGACGCTGATGGAGATGAACATGTTCGCCGCCCTGAACAAGCTGCTCGGGTTCTACTCCAACGTCGGCATCGCCTGGATCGCGGCCGTCGCCGCCGACCTCGTCATCAACAAGCGGGCCGGCTGGAGCCCCCCGTACATCGAGTTCAAGCGCGCCTATCTGTACGCCGTGAACCCGGCCGGCTTCGGGGCCATGGTCATCGCCTCCGTCGTCTCGATCCTCGCCTTCTTCGGCCTCTTCGGCAGCTACGCCGAGGCGTTCTCCACCTTCATCGCCGCCGGCCTCGCCGTCGTCCTCTGCCCGCTCATCGCCTGGGCGACCAAGGGCCGCTACTACCTCGCCCGCCCGAACACCGTGAACGGCCCCGGCGTCGAGGTCGCCGACGAGAGGGCGACCCACCTCTGCGCGGAGTGCGAGACGGCCTACGAGCTGCCGGACATCGCCGACTGCCCGGTGCGGTCCGGCCCCGTCTGCTCCCTCTGCTGCTCGCTCGACGCCACGTGCGGGGACGTCTGCCGCAAGGACCCCGGGGCCGCGGGCGGCCCCGTCCTGATGCCGGTGCCGACCGTCCCCGCGGCCGCGCCCGGGGTGTGACCTTCGGCCTCCCTCCGTCGGTTCCCGGCCGATCCGTGCCTCTTTGTGAAAACCCGTATCCGCTGTGTGAAGGTCAGGCGTAAGCTCCGGCATATGCGGATTGCGGTTTCCCGGAGATCCTCAAAGGCGCCCGGACCGGCGGAGGGAGAAGTCTGATGGCCGACAGCAGCCCCGTCCTTTCCTGGCTCGTCATACGGCAGGACGACAACGGCAACCGCTACCGGGTGGGGCGGTACGCGACCAAGGACGAAGCCCAGAAGATCGCGGACAGCCTCGACGACCGCGGCCACAAGCAGCTCTACTGGGTCGAGCGCGTCGGCAGCCCCGCCCTCTGAGTCCGGCGGGGCGGTCCCGCCCTCTGACTCCGGTGGGGCAGCCCGCCCTCGACCTCGACGGGGCGGCCCGCCCCCTGGGCCCGGCGGGCGCCGACCTGGCCGGGCTACGCTCGCGCCCATGACGGAACGCACCACCGACCCCGCCGCGCCCCACGAGCCCCACCGTGACGCCGGTCCCGATCAGGGACCCGGCGTCGTGGTCGTCGTCGCGGGCGCCCTGTACGACCGGGGGCGGCTGCTCGCCGCGCGCCGCAGCGCCCCCGTCGAGCTCGCCGGCCGCTGGGAGCTGCCCGGCGGCAAGCTCGAACCGGGCGAGGGCCCGGAAGAGGCCCTGGTCCGCGAGCTCCGGGAGGAGCTCGGCGTGGAGGTCGAGCCGGGCGAGCGCATCCCCGGCGAGTGGCCGCTGAAGCCCGGATACGTCCTGCGGGTGTGGACCGCCCGGCTGCTCTCCGGCGAACCGCGCCCCCTGGAGGACCACGACGAGCTCCGCTGGCTCGCCCGGCACGAGCTGGACTCGGTCGACTGGCTCGACCAGGACCGCCCCGCCGTCGCCGAGGCCGCACTGAGACTGCCGGTCGCCCCGCCGTCGCCGCACTGAGGCCGTCGACCACCCCCGCCCTCGCCGCGCTGGGGCTCTCGGCCGCGCCCACCGTCGCCGAGGCCGCGCGCAAACTGCCGGCCACCCCCGTCGACGGAGCGCGCGGCTGATGTCCTACGCCGTTCGTGCCACCGTGCGCCCGCCGACGCTCCCGGCGGGATACCCCGTCCTAAATATGGGGTATGTCCAGAATGTGCCCTCGGGAGGGGGCTTGGACCTTCCTGCTGACGCACGGCTGGGGAAGTGATCGGGTGTGAGCGACGCCGACGGCGACCGCGCGGAGTGGAACTTCCCGGCGGAGGCGAACGCCGTGCGCACGGCCCGCCACGCGGTGCGCGAGACCCTGCGCGCCTGGGAGCTCGACAGAGCCGTCGGCGATGTGACCGTCCTGCTGGTCAGCGAGCTGGTGACCAACTCGCTGCGGTACGCCTCCGGCCCCATCGGGGTCCGGCTCGTCCGTCCCCGCTCCGTCGGCGCCGACCCGGCGCATCCGCCGGCGCTCCTGGTGGAGGTTTCCGATCCGCTTCCGGATCCACCCACCGAGCGGGCCCCGGGGCCCGAGGACGAAGGGGGCCGAGGCCTCGGTCTGGTGGCCTGTTCTGCTCGTCGCTGGGGAACCCGTAGAGGAAGGACCGGCAAAACCGTATGGTTCGAGCTGGCTCTCCCTGGTGAGTAAACAGGGTGGGACAACGATCACCGGTACTCGGTCAGGGACGAACGAGACCACCCTGTGATCGTGAACGTCGTGCCGTCGGGGCCTGCCGTATTGAATACTGCGGGCATGGCCGGTCCGGTGCGGTGAGCTGGAGGGGACGGTCGCGTGAGCGAGATACCTGAGACGGCGAGCGGCGGCGTCGTGTGGCAGAGCAGCCCGCCCGGCTCCATCTATGACTACATCCGGGTGGCGTCCTTCTCGATCGGGCCCGACGGCCTCGTCGAGCAGTGGAGCCGACGGGCCGTGGACCTCTTCGGGGTCACCGCCGATGAGGCCAGGGGCAAGGACCCCGTCGAGGCCTTCATGCCCGCCGACCTGCGCGAGCGCGGCCACCGACGGGTCAAGGAGATCCTCGACGGCAAGGAGTGGACGGGCCTCGTCCCGTTCCGCATGCCCGGCGAGGACCGGCCCCGGGGCATCGCCGAGATGTACGTCATGCCGAGCGAGACCCAGAGCGGGGAACGGGCCGCGCTGTGCATCGTCGTCGACGTGCGAGCCCTGCGCCGCATCGAGACCGACCTCGCCGCCTCCCAGGCGATATTCGGCCAATCCCCCTTCGGGTTCCTCCTCTTCGGCACCGACCTCACCGTGAAGCGGGCCAACCGGCGCTTCGCCACCGTCTTCGGCGGCTCGGCCGACGACCACCGGGGCCGTACCGTCCACGACTATCTCAATCGCGCCGAGGCCGACCGGATGACCACCGCCCTCCGGCGGGTCCTGGAGACCGGCGAGGCCGTCACCGACTTCGAGATCGTCGGCGCCGCACCCGGTGCCAAGGACCGCCGCCACTGGTCCATCAACCTCTACCGCGTGCACAGCGGCTCCGGCCGCCCGATCGGCGTCGCCGGACTCGGCATCGACGTCACCCGCCGCCACAACGCCGCCAGGGAAGCCGCCAGCGCCCGCCGCAACCTCGCCCTCCTCAACGAGGCCGGCGCCCGCATCGGCAACTCCCTCGACCTGGAGGCCACCGCCCGCGAGCTCCTCGACGTCGCCGTCCCCGGCTTCTGCGACCTCGCCTCCGTCGACCTCTACCAGGGCCTCCTCACCGGAGACGAGGCACCGCCGGGCCGCTGGGGGAACTCCCACGACGTCGGCTACGGGGCGGGCAGCGCCGAGCTCCGCAGGGTCGCCTTCGCCAGCGCCGTCTCCGACACCCCCCTCAGAACCGACGAGGGCCACGGCCCGGGCAGCGGCTGCCCAGGACCCGTCCCCATCGAGGTCGGCGCCGTCCACCGCTACCCCTTCAACTCGCCCTGCGCCGGAGCCCTGCGCACCGGACGCATCCGGACGGTCCCCGGCTCCGACGGAGACCTCGTCCAGTCCACCCTGGTCGTCCCGATGGTCGCCCACGACACCGTCGTCGGCCTCGTCCAGTTCTCCCGCACGAAGGGCAGCGAGCCCTTCGGGGAGCGCGACCGGGCCCTCGCCGTCGAACTCGCCGCCCGCGCCGCCGTCTGCATCGACAACGCGCGCCTCTACCGCCGCGAGCACGAGCGGGCCCTGATCCTCCAGCGCAGCCTGCTCCCGCCCGGCGACCCCGAGGCCGCCGGACTCGACATCGCCTGCCGCTACCTCCCCGGCACCACCGCCACCGAGGTCGGCGGCGACTGGTTCGACGTCATCGAACTCCCCGGCCACCGCACCGCCCTCGTCATCGGCGACGTCATGGGCCGCGGCCTGCGCGCCGCCGTCGCCATGGGCGAACTCCGCACCGCCGTCCGGACCCTCGCCCAACTCGACCTGGAGCCCGCCGAAGTCCTCTCCCACCTCGACGAGATCGCCCGCGGCCTGGGCGCCCCCATCGGCGCACAGCAGTCCCGCGCCCACAAGAACCGGGGCCCCGAACTCTCCGAGGTCTACCTCGCCACCTGCGTCTACGCCGTCTACGACCCGGTCACCCGCCGTTGCACCTTCGCCAACGCCGGGCACCTCCCGCCGGTGCTCGTCGAACCCGGCGAGGAGGCCCTGCTCCTCGACGTACCCCCGGGGATGCCGCTCGGCGTCGGCGGGGAACCCTTCGAGGAGGTCGAGGTCGACCTGCCCGAGGGCGCCCTCCTCGCCCTCTACACCGACGGGCTCGTCGAATCCCGCGACCACCCGCTCGACGAGGGCCTCCAGGCCTTCCGGCGCGCCCTCACCGACCCGGCCCGCCCCCTGGAGGACGTCTGCGACCGGGTCCTGAACAGCCTGAACACCGGGCACGGCGAGGACGACATCGCCCTCCTCATGGCCAGGATCCAGGGGCTGCCCAGCGAGGCCGTCGGTGACTGGCAGCTGCCCAGGGAACCCCGCTCCGTCGGCCGGGCCCGCGAACTCGCCCGCGCCCAGCTCGCGGCCTGGGACCTCGAACCGCTCGTCGACACCGTCGAACTCCTCGTCAGCGAACTCGTCACCAACGCCCTGCGCTATGGCGAGGGGGAGATCCGGCTGCGCCTGCTCCGCGACCGCACCCTCGTCTGCGAGGTCTGGGACGCCGGCCTGGTCCAGCCACGGCGCCGCAGGGCCCGGGACACCGACGAGGGCGGCCGCGGCCTCCAGCTCGTCGGGCTGCTCTCCTCCTCCTGGGGCTCGCGCCGCACCCCGCGCGGCAAGACCGTCTGGTTCGAACTGGCCCTGCCGGACGGGGAGGGGACGGCGGAACCCACGGTGGAGCAGCTCCTCAGCATGTTCTGACCCGCTGACGGGATCAGGCCTTCTGTGAGATCACGCCTTCAGCGCGGCCAGCCGGGCCTCGATCTCGGCGCTGTCGCCGAGCGCGTCCAGCTGCTCGAACTGGGCGTCGAGCGAGGAGGCGGCGAGCTCCTGCTTGCCCAGGGCCTTCGCCTCCTCCCGGCGCACCTTGTCCTCGAAGCGGCTCAGCTCGCTCGTCGGATCGAGCACGTTGACGCTCTGCACGGCGTCCATCATCCGGTTCTGCGCCTGGGCCGACTTCGCGCGGGCGACCAGCTCGTCGCGCTTGGCCTTCAACTCGCCGAGCTTGGCCTTCATCTGGTCGAGGCCGGTCTTGAGCTTCTGTACGACCTCGGTCTGGGCGGCGATCGTCGGCTCGGCGGTCTTCGCCTCCTTCTCCGACTGCAGCTGGCGGCCCAGCGCCACCTTCGCCAGGTTGTCGAAGCGGTCCGCCTCCGCCGTCTGCCCGCCGGCCCGCAACTCGTCAGCCTTCCGGCTCGCGGCGAGCGCCTTGCCGCCCCACTCCTTCGCCGCGTCCACGTCCTCCTGGTGATCCTGCTCCATCAGCCGCAGGTTGCCGATGGTCGCCGCCACCGCCTCCTCCGCCTCCGCGATGTTGTTCGCGTAGTCGCGGATCAGCTGGTCCAGCATCTTCTGCGGATCCTCCGCCTGGTCGAGGAGGGCGTTGATGTTCGCCTTCGCCAGCTGGGTGACCCGGCCGAGAACCGTCTGCTTGCTGCTCATGGCACTGCTCCTTGGGGATGTGGGGATCCGGTGGGACTCAGAAACGGCCTCCGCCGCCCAGCCGGCCGCGCGTGCCGCTGCCGCCGAAGCTGCCGGGCCCGCCGCCGAAGCCTCCGCCCCCGAACCCCCCG
>NZ_MWIG01000517.1:0-7749 GCF_002156145.1 Streptomyces sp. NRRL B-24572
GGACGGTGGAGTCGGGGTCGTCGACCCAGTCGACCGGCACCTCGTGGATGCGGAGCCCGGCCCGCTCGGCGAGGACCAGCATCTCGGTGTCGAAGAACCAGCCGGTGTCCTCGACCATCGGCAGGAGCCGCTCGGCGACCTCCCGCCGTATCGCCTTGAAGCCGCACTGCGCGTCGGAGAACCGGGCGGCCAGCGAGGAACGCAGGATCAGGTTGTAGGCGCGCGAGATGAACTCCCGCTTCGGCCCCCGCACCACCCGCGAGGAACGGGCGAGCCGGGAGCCGATCGCCAGGTCCGAGTGGCCGGAGATGAGCGGCGCGACCAGCGGCAGCAGGGCGTTGAGGTCGGTGGACAGGTCCACGTCCATGTAGGCGAGGACGGGCGCGTCCGAGGCCGACCACACGGTCCGCAGCGCCCGGCCGCGGCCCTTCTGTTCGAGGCGCACGGAGCGCACCTCGGGCACCTCGGCCGCGAGGGCCGCGGCGACGGCGGGCGTCGTGTCGGTGGAGGCGTTGTCGGCGACGGTGATGCGGAAGCCGTACGGGAAGGTCCTCAGAAGGTGCGCGTGGAGCCGGCGGACGCACGGCTCCAGGTCCTTCTCCTCGTTGTAGACGGGGATCACCACGTCCAGGACGGGCCGTCCGGCGTCGCTCACCGGCAGGTGCTCCCGGGCGGGGAGGGCTTCCCCGATGGTTTGGGTTGGCATGCTCCGACACTCGCCGGGGCGGCTGTCACGGCTGTGTGATGAGCCTGTGGCCCGCCTGTGAGTCCTGATCGGCCGGCAGGGTGACGGTGAAGACGGTCCGGCCGGGGGCGCTCTCGACGCCCACCTCGCCGCCGTGCGCGAGCACGACCGCGCGGACGATGGCGAGGCCGAGGCCGGTGGATCCGGCGTGCCGGGAGCGGGAGGCGTCGCCGCGTGCGAAGCGCTCGAAGACGGCGGGGAGCAGTTCGGGCGGGATGCCGGGGCCGTCGTCCTCGATCTCGACGACCGCCGCCCCGGACTCCGTCCCGATCCGGGCGGTGACCTTGGTGCCCGGCGGGGTGTGGGTGCGGGCGTTGGCGAGGAGGTTCACCAGGACCTGCTGGAGCCGGGCGCCGTCGGCCCGTACGAACGCGCCGGCCGTGGGCAGTTCGAGGCGCCAGTGGTGGTCGGGTCCGGCCGCGCGGGCGTCGCTGACGGCGTCCACGACGAGCGGGACGAGGTCGGTGGTCTCGTACGAGAGGGGCCGGCCGGCGTCGAGCCGGGCGAGCAGCAGGAGGTCCTCGACCAGGCCCGTCATCCGGGTCGCCTCGGACTCGATCCGCCCGAGGGCGTGCCGGGTGTCCGGGCCGCACTCCTCGTGACCGCGCCGGGTGAGTTCGGCGTAGCCCCGGATCGAGGCGAGCGGGGTGCGCAGCTCGTGGCTGGCGTCCGCGACGAACTGCCGTACCCGGGTCTCGCTCTGCTGGCGGGCGTCGAGGGCCGAGTGGACGTGGTCGAGCATCCGGTTGAGGGCCGCGCCGACCTGGCCGACCTCGGTGCGCGGGTCGGCCTCCGCCTCCGGGACGCGCTGATGGAGCGCCACCTCGCCGCTGTGCAGCGGGAGTCTGGCGACCTGGCGGGCGGTGATGGCCACCCGGCGCAGCGGGCGGAGGGCGATCCGGACGAGCACGGTCCCGGCGAGCGAGGCCGCGACGAGCGCGGCGCCGGTGACGCTCAGCTCGACGAGGACGAGGGTGGAGAAGGCGTCCTCGACCCCGGCGAGGGGGATGCCGGTGAGCAACTCGCCGTGGACGCCGGTGGAGTACGCGACCCGGTACGAGCCGAGCCCGCCGGGCAGTTCGACGGTGTGCGGCCGGCCGTCGCGGGAGACGGCGGCGAGCGCGGCCCGCTGGGCCTCGTCGAGCGCCTTGACCCGGAACTGCACGCCGAACTCACCGCTGCTCTCGGCCTCCGCCAGGTATCCGGCGGAGAAAACGCCGTCGCCCCTGAGGACGGCCCCGAGCGTGCCGCTCGGCACGTCCGGCCCGAGCATGAAGGCGAGCGGGTCCCGATCCCGCACCAGACCGGGCGTGGCCACGGCGGGCGGCGGCCCGGCGGCCCGGCGCAAAACGGCCCGCACCTGCTCGTCGGCCTGGTCGTACAGGTACGAGCGGAACGCGATGACCGTCACCGTGCCGATCACCGCCGCGACGACCGCGATCAGCGCGACCGCCGAGACGACGAGCCGGGTCCGCAGCGACCACGGCCGCCCACGTCGTACGCGCACGAGGGCTACTCCCCGGGCTTGATCAGATAGCCGGCCCCCCGCCGGGTGTGGATCATCGGCGAGCGGCCGGCGTCGATCTTCCGGCGCAGATAGGAGATGTAGAGCTCGACGACGTTGGCCTGGCCGCCGAAGTCGTACGACCAGACCCGGTCGAGGATCTGCGCCTTGCTGAGCACCCGGCGCGGGTTGCGCATGAGGTAGCGCAGCAGCTCGAACTCGGTCGCGGTGAGGTGGATGGAGTCGCCGCCCCGGGTGACCTCGTGGCTGTCCTCGTCGAGGGTCAGGTCCCCGACGGTGAGCAGGGACTCGCTGCGCGTCTGCGCGGCCCCGGACCTGCGGATGAGGCCGCGCAGCCGGGCCACGACCTCCTCCAGGCTGAAGGGCTTGGTGACGTAGTCGTCGCCGCCGGCGGTGAGCCCGGCGATGCGGTCCTCGACGGCGTCCTTCGCGGTCAGGAACAGCACGGGCACGTCGGGCAGCTCGCGGCGGATCGAGCCGAGCAGGCTCAGCCCGTCCACGTCCGGGAGCATGACGTCGAGGATGACGACGTCGGGCCGGAACTCGCGCGCGGAGCGGAGCGCGGCGGCCCCGTCCCCGGCGCTGCGGACCTGCCAGCCCTCGTAGCGCAGGGCCATGGAGAGCAGCTCGGCGAGCGAGGCCTCGTCGTCGACGACGAGGACCCGGACGGCGGTTCCGTCGGCGCGGAGCATGTCGGCGCGGGTGCCGGTGCGGCGTGTGGTGACGGTCATGCCCCCAAGGTGGCGGCCGCCACTGAGAGGTCTCTTTCCCTTTCCTGTGAATTCCCTGAGAAAGGGACCGGGGGCCGGGGCCTCAGGGGATCAAGGTTTCACGTGAAACGGCACGGCTCGGTTCGACGCGAACGGCGCGGCTCGGTTCGACGCGAACGGCGCGGCTCGGTTCGACGCGAACGGCGCGGCTCCGTTCCACGTGAACGGCGCGGCTCGGTTTCACGTGAAACAGCAGCTCAGGGTTTCACGTGAAACAGCGCGGCCCCGTTCTCGTACAGGACCCGCCGGAGCCAGTCGTCCCCGAGCCCGAGGCGTTCGAGGGCGTGGAGCTGGTGGGCGTACGGGTACGGGATGTTCGGGAAGTCCGAGCCGAGGAGGATCCGGTCGCCGAGGTCGAGGAGCCGCCCGCGCTCGGCCTCGGGGAAGGGCGCGAGCCGCTCGCTGAAGTCGGTGAAGGCCATGGTGGTGTCGAGGTGGACGCCCTCGTACCGCTGGGCGAGGTCGAGGAAGTCGCCGTACTCGGGCATCCCCATGTGGGCGACGATCACCCGCAGCCGGGGATGGCGGGCGAGCAGCCGCGCCATGGGCCCGGGCCCGGTGAACTTCCCCGGGCTGGGACCCGAGCCGCAGTGCACGACGACGGGGGTGCCGCTGTCGGCGAGGGCGCCCCAGGAGCTGTCGAGCGCGAGGTCGGTCGGGTCGAAGCCGCCGACCTGGAGGTGCACCTTGAAGACCCGGGCGCCGGCGTCGAGGGCCTGGTGGACGTACGTGTCGACGTCCGGCTCGGGGAAGAGGGTCGCCGTGTGCAGGCAGTCGGGGGTGCGGGCGGCGAAGTCGGCGGCCCAGGAGTTCAGCCAGGCGGCCATGCCGGGCTTGTGCGGGTAGAGCATCGCGGTGAAGGCGACCGCACCGAACCCGCGCAGGAGGGCGAGCCGGCGCTCCTCCTCCTCGCGGTAGGTGATGGGCCACTCCACGCCGGTCAGGGGCCCGACGGCGTCGAAGTACGCCCACACCTTGTCGAGGACGTTCTGCGGCATGAAGTGCGTGTGCACGTCGACGAGCCCGGGGATCCCGAGCCGCGTCAGCAGTGCTTCGGTCTCACTCGCGCTCAAAGCCGTAACTCCGCTCGACCTTGCCGATGTGGACGCTGTAGCTGTCGTACCAGTGCTTCCGCCCGTGCGCCTTGGCGGCCTGGTGCTCGGTGTGGAGGCGCCAGGTGTCGAGGGACTCCAGGTCGCGGAAGTAGGCGACGGTGATGCCGATGCCGCCGGGGGTACGGGCGGACTCGTAGCCGAGGAAGCCGGGGATGCCCTGGACGATCTCCTGCATCCGGGCGTTGGTCTCGGCGTAGCCCTCGGGGGCGTCGGGACGGATCGAGGTGAAGACAGCGGTGTAGTAAGGCGGTTCGATGCCCGCCACGAGCTTCTGGGTCATGTGATCACCCTCGCCGGGCGGGCCGGAGGATGTCCACGGCCCCCGTCCAAAGGGATCCAAGACTTTACGAAGCCCGTCAGAACAGCTCCTCCTGGGCGCTCTCGACCACCGGAGCCACCGCCGTCACCGGGGCGGAGAAGCCCTCCCCCTCCCCGGCCGCCTCAAGGATCCAGCCGCCCATGAGCCGGGTGTCGAGGGCGAGGCAGCGCCCGTCGGGGGCGAGGAGGTGCAGGTCGGGACCGGCGGCGGCGAGCAGCCGTCCGGTGACGACGCCGCCGTCGACGAGCTCGGCGACCGTGCCGTCGAGGCGCGGCAGCCCGTCGAGACGGAACACCCCCACGTGGTCACGCGCGGCGAACTCCAGCGGCTCCAGGGTCTCCGTCCAGCCGCCGACCGCCCGCGCGCGCCGATACAGCTCCTCGACCTCGCGGGCCCGGTCCTCGGCGGGCGGCAGGGCGTGCCGGGCGGCCCGCTTCCGCTCGTACGCGACCCGGTCGGGCACGCCGAGGGCCTGCCGCAGGACCTCCTCGGTGCGCCGGGCGGCCATGAGCGGGCCCCGGCCGAGCCAGCTGAACGCGACGGCCCCCTGTTCCAGGAGCCGGGCCTCGCCGCGAGCCTCGGCGGTGATCCCCACCTTGGTCATCCCGGGCCCGAACCAGGCCAGGTAGACGCGGTACGGCTGCGGGTCGTCCGCGATCGTGTCGGCCGCGAAGCCGACGGTGCGGGGCTTGTAGCGCTGCTCGGTGCGGAAGCGCACCGGGTTCATGTTGCGCTTGGGCTGCTTGGAGAAGTCGACCCCGCCCACGGTGTAGACGTAGACGTCCTCGCCGTTGTCCCACTTGTACTTGAAGGTGCCTTCGGTGAACGCCTTGTAGTAGCGGTCCCAGACCTGCTTGCCCGTCCAGTTCTGGTGGGGGGCGCGCAGCGGCCAGCGCTTCACGTCGTTGCTGTTGATGATCCTGCGGTACTCGGCGGGCATGTCGGCGGCGTTCTGGCGCACCCATTCGGCGGCGACGCGTGCGGTGTAGACGCGGCGCAGGTCGGCGTAGTAGTCGCCGTTGTTGACCTTCTCCGCGACCAGCGGCGTGATGTAGCGGTCGAGGACGCGGTCGGACTGCTGCGTCTCCGCCTCGGTGAGGTCGCAGCCCTTCCCGCCGGGCGGCTGCGTGTGGGTCTCCTGCGGCACCGTGGACAGCTTCAGCGGGGTGTCGAGGATGTGGATGCCGCCGTCCTGCTCCCGCACGACCGCGGTCTCCGGCTCGATCCAGTAGCGGAAGCCGGCCCAGCAGGGGAAGCCGTTGCGCTTCGGCAGGGCGTTCATGAAGTTGCGGCCGGCTTCCGTCTCCGGGTCCATGGCCTTGAAGATGTCGTGCTTCAGCTCCAGGTCCGCCTCCAGGAGCACCCGGCCGGCGTCGGTCCTGCCGAAGTCGGCGTCGATGATGCGGTTCGGCTCGTCGGGGTTGAGGTTCACCCAGAACGTGGACGGGTCCAGGGCGAGCCAGGTGAAGAACGCGTCGGAGATCAGGTTGCCCTTCTCCTGGCCGCCCCAGCCGGCCGCGTACTCGTCCTCCACGGACTTGGCGGAGAAGGCGTAGTCCAGGCCCTTGCCGCTCTTGCCCTTGCCGATGTACCGCAGGTCGAGGGTGGTGAAGTCGATGCCCCCGAGGCCTCGGTTCATCAGGGAACGCTGTCCGGTCCTGCCCAGCCGGTCGAGCTGTTCCTTGAGGGTCTGCGGGTTCGCCGGTGACTGGTTGATCACCTGGTTGCCGGAGCCGCGGGACCCGGTGGAGGTGCCGTTGCCCGGCGACATCGTCGTGCCGTTGGCGCGGTACGGGCCGTTCTCGGTGCCCTTGGGGGCGAGGCCCTTGTGGTGGGACTGGTAGTCGTAGGTCCGGACCCGGTCGCGGCCGAGCGCGTCCTTGCCCGCGGTGTCCTTCAGCTCCCGCATGAAGTTCTTGGCGTCACGGGTCTGGTTCTCGGCGAAGACGTACGTGTACTTGTACGAGCGCCAGCCGCTGTTCTTGGCCCAGGCCCGGTCCGCGGGCTTCTCACGGCCGTCGGGGCTGCCGTTGGACTTGGCCTCCACGATCTCCCGGGTGCGCTTGTTGTACGCGTCGAGCCGGCGCTTGTGACGGTCGCCGGTGTCGGGGTCCTTGAACCAGAACTCCTTCTCGCAGATCCAGTCCGGACCCGTCAGGCCCATCTCGCGCACGACCTTGCCCATGAAGGCCTTGCCGCGGGCGTCGTAGCCCTGGTTCGGGATGTAGACCTTCGACAGGTAGTCCCGGAAGTCCTTCCACCGCTTCTGCGCGTTGAAGCGGGCGTAGATGCGGCGCGGGTCGCTGTGGTCGTACTTCTTGTAGTCGGTGCCCGCCTCGTTCAGTTCGGCCCGGGTGGGGTCGAGGCCGTCGAACTGGAGGCCGGGGTTGGTGTACTCGTAGGTGTCCCAGCGGTCCACGGACCGAGAGGCGTCCCCCTGGGGCAGGCCGCCCGTGGGGACGTTCTTCACCCCGTACAGCTCGTCACAGCGCTTGCCGGGCTTCAGCTTCGGCGGCGCGGGCGCGGCTTCGGCGATGCCGGCGCCGGGCTGGCCGGTGACGGTGATGACGGTGGCGCAGGCGAGCGCGAGCAGGCTGTTCCTGAGCGCGCGCCAGCGGCGTGCTATTCGTGCTGGCTTCACAGTGCTTTCCCCCGGGAGCCCCACGGGTCAGAGTCCGGCTGTGTGGCGCCAGGGCCCCCGCTGCTCATGTGGGCGCCGCACAAGCGGTCCGATCCTAGGGCGCCGGTTTGCCGTCGCAATGTGGTTTCTGAGGCGCGTCGTATGTCAACTCCGTGCAGATTCCCGATGCTTACCGTCACAAGAGGGCTAGGCTTAGCTGCTGTGAGCGATGAAATCCGGGACCGCATGGACGACCGCGAGGACGAGGGCGACGACGGGGAAGAGGACGAGCACGCCGTCGCCGAGCGCATCGACGAGGCGCACGCGGACAACCCCCGCCTCACGGCCTGGCTGGACGAGCAGCGGGGCGGCTTCGAGGACTGGAGCCGTCGCCACGGCGGCGGATGGGACTTCCGCGAACGCTCCCTCGACCGTGTGGAAGCCCTCATCCGCGAGCACGTCACCTCCGTCGAGGACCTGCTCGCCCACGAGCACACCCCCTTGGTCCAGGTCGCGTGCTGGTACGTCGGTGAAGTCCACAACCGCACCCGCGGCACGCAGTGGCGGATGGACCCCGACCCCGCCGACACCCACCCCTGGTCCGGACGCCCCTACGTGATCGTGCCCTTCACGCACCTGTACGCGTACGAGGACC
>NZ_MWIG01000518.1:0-15512 GCF_002156145.1 Streptomyces sp. NRRL B-24572
CCGGTCGCGGCGTCCGTGGGCCCGCAGGCCGCCCCGCCCGACCGGTCCGGCGACGGCTGCTGACCCGTGACTCCTTCCCGTACCTGCTGATCGCGCCCGCCGTCCTGGGCTTCGCCGTCTTCAAGGCGTACCCCATCGCCGCCTCGTTCTGGATCAGCCTCACCACCGGCAACGGCGAGAGCGAGCGGTTCGCCGGACTCGCCAATTACCGGCGCCTCCTGTCGGACCCGCTGTTCTGGACCGCGCTCAGGAACACCGCGCTCATCCTGGTCGTCCAGGTGCCGCTGATGCTCGGCCTCGCCCTGCTCGTCGCGCTCGGCCTCAACTCCACCAAGGTCCGGCTGCGTCCGCTCTGGCGACTCGGCGTCTTCGTCCCGTCCCTGACCGGTCTGGTCGCCGCCGGCGTGATGTTCTCCGTCATCCTCAACCGTGACGCCGGACTGCTGAACTGGGTGCTCTCGCTCGTCGGCGTCGATCCGGTGAACTGGCTCGGCAGCCCCTTCTGGGCCCGCGTCGGCGTCGTCCTCGTCATCACCTGGCACTACACCGGCTACAACGCGGTGATGTACCTCGCCGGACTCCAGGGAATCCCCAGGGAGTTGTACGAGGCCGCCATGGTCGACGGCGCGGGTCCGGTCCGCCGCTTCCTCTCCATCACCCTGCCCCAGCTGCGGCCGATCCTCCTCCTCACCGTGGTGCTCTCCACCATCGGCACCCTCCAGCTCTTCGACGAGCCGTACGTCCTCACCGGAGGCGGCCCCGACAACTCCACCCTCACGGTCACCATGTACCTCTACAACAACGGCTTCAAGTACTTCGACTTCGGCTACGCCTCGGCCCTCGCCTACGCCCTCGCGCTGATCGTCTCCGTCCTCGGCGTCCTCCAGGTCCGTCTGATGGGAGAGCGCCGATGAAGACGCACGGCCCCCTGCTCACACTGTTGCTCGCAGGTGCCTTCGGGCTCTGTGTCGGTCCGTTCTACTGGCTCGCCATGGCCGCCACCCAGGACGACAAGGACGTGTTCTCCTGGCCGCCGAAGCTGCTGCCCGGAGGCCACCTCCTGGACAACCTCCAAGGGCTCCAGGAGTCCGTCGGCCTCGCCCGCGTCCTCCTCAACACCGTCGTGGTGGCGGGCGTCCAGACCGTCGGGGCCGTCGTCGTCTCGGTCCTGGCCGGCTACGCCTTCGCCAAGTTCGACTTCCGCGGACGCAACCTGTTCTTCGCCCTGCTGCTCAGCACCCTGGTCATCCCCGACACGGTGATGCTGATCCCGATCTTCCAGATGATGATGGAACTGGGCCTGATCGACACCTATCAGTCCGTCATCCTGCCCGGCCTGGTCACCCCGTTCGGCATCTTCCTGATGCGGCAGGCGCTGCGGTCCATGCCCGACGAACTCCTGGACGCGGCCCGCGTCGACGGCGCCGGTGAACTGCGGGTGCTGTGGCGGATCGTCATCCCGGTCAACCGGCCGATCATCGCCGCCCTCGCCCTGTTCGTCTTCCTGGGCGGCTGGAACCAGTTCGTCTGGCCGCTGATCGCGCTGCGCAGCCCCGAGATGTTCACGCTCCCCGTGGCCACGGCCACCCTCCAGGGCCTCTCGACCACCAACTACGGGCAGCTGCTGCTGGCCAGCGCCATCGCCGCCATCCCCGTGATGGCCCTCTTCCTCGTCCTGCAACGCCAGTTCATCTCCGGCCTGCTGGCCGGGGCCACCAAGGAGTGACCACCGTGACCACCACACCGGACCCCACCGCAGCGGAGACCACCGCGCTGGACCCCACCGCGCCGGATTCCACCGCCGTGCTGCCCGTCCCGGCCTGGCGCCCCAACGCTCCCGCGGAGAGCACCCCCGGCACCGTCGCCCACCGGCAGCTCCCCACCGGCCTGCTCCACCCCACCGGAGCCCCGCTCACCGTCCACCTCACCGGGCTCGGCAGCGACCGGTGGGAGGCGACCGCCACCCGGCTCGGCGACGGCGTCGCGCTCATCGAGGTCAGGGCGACGGACGCGGTCACCCTCCGCGCCGAATGGCGCGTCCCCTGCGTCGGAGCCACCGCCTACTGGACCCCGGACACCAACGCCTCCCGCTGGCTTCCGCCGTCCTGGATCGCCCCCCGCACCGTCTCGCTCGCCCTGGGCGCCCCCGTCGCCAGCCTGGTCGGCACCGACGACCGCGCCCTGTGCACCGCCGCGGCGGGCGAGACGACCGCCCCCGTACGCGTCGGCGCCGGCGTGGTGGAGGAGAGCGGCGAGTTCGCCTTCACCGTCGAGCAGGAACTCGTCCCGGGCGGACCGCCGTTGCGTGTACGGATCGACCTCAGCGGCCGGCACTTCGCCGCCACCCTGCGGGCCGTCACCGACTGGTGGGCCGAGGGCACGGACCACCCCGGCATCGCCCCCGCCGCGCGCATGCCCGCCTACTCCACCTGGTACAGCCTCCACCAGAACGTCGACGCCGCCACCGTCGAACACCAGGCGGCCCTGGCCGCGGCCGTCGGCTGCGAGAGCGTCATCGTCGACGACGGCTGGCAGACCTCAGACCGTACGCGCGGCTACGGGCACTGCGGTGACTGGGAGCCCAACCCGAAGGCCTTCCCCGACCCCGCGGCCCACGTCGCCGAGGTCCATCGCCTCGGCCCCGCCTACCTCCTCTGGTACGCGCTGCCGTTCATCGGCCGCCACAACGAGGCCTGGGACCGCTTCAAGGGACTGATCCTCCGCGAGGAACCCCACCTGGACGCGGCCGTGCTCGACCCCCGCCATCCCGAGGTCCGCGCCCACCTGATCGACAAGGTGTCCCGCGCCGTCGAGGACTGGGGCATGGACGGCGTGAAGCTCGACTTCATCGACCGCTTCGCCGTCACCGACCCCCCGCCCGCCCCGGCCGGCGCCGACCACGCCACCGTCCACGACGGCGTACGCCGGCTGGTCGCCGACCTGGACGCCCGGCTGCGCCGCACCCGGCCCGACGTGATCGTCGAACACCGTCAGCCGTACGTCAGCCCCGGCCTCTGGCCGTACGCCACCATGGTCCGTGCCACCGACTGCCCGCTCAGCCCCGCGGAGAACCGCCAGCGCACCGTGGACTGCCGGCTCACCGCGGGCCCGCTCGCCGTCCACGCCGACATGATCATGTGGCATCCCGCCGAGACGCCCGAGTCGGTGGCCGTCCACCTCGTCAACGCCCTGTTCTCGGTCCCGCAGATCTCCGTCGACCTCGGCGCCCAGACACCCGACCAACTCGCCACCCTGCGCTTCTGGCTCGGCGTCTTCCGCCGGTACGCCGAGGTCCTTCAGCTGGGTGCCCTGGAACCCGCGCGTCCCGACCTCGGATACCCCCTGGTTCGCGCCCACGACCACCGCACCACGGTGGTCGCCCGCTACGCGCCGCTGCCCGTCGCCCTCCCGGAACGGGACGACACGGACATCCCGCAGGTCCTTCTCGTCGCCAACGCCGACAGCGACCCCGTGGTGCTCCTCACGGCCACCCGGCCGGAACGGGCCCTCGCCCTCGTCCAGGACTGCCGTGGTGAGATCCTGTCCGAGACCGTGCTCGACCTCGTCGCCGGGGTGAACCCGGTGACCGTACCGACCGGCGGACTCCTCACCCTGACCCGCGAGGTCTGAACGACGGCGGGCCGGGGGCGGCCGTTCGCCGCCCGCAGTCCGCCGCCCCCTGCCCACAGAGGAACGATGACCGCTCGACAGGTGACCATCGAGGACGTCGCACGTCTGGCGGGAGTCTCCCGCCAGACCGTCTCGAACGCCCTCAACGCCCCCCACCGGCTGCGCGCGAGCACACTCGCCCGGGTCACCGCCGCCATCGAGGAGCTCGGCTACCAGCCCGATCAGTCCGCTCGCAGTCTGCGCACCGGCACCCGCAAGGTCATCGGCTATCCCGCACCCGCCGACAATCCCGCCGACCCCAACCCCCTGATGGGCGGCTTCCTCCAGGCGCTCGTCAGCGCCGCCGACGCCGTGGGCCACCGCGTCCTGCTGTTCCGCTGCGACCCCCAGCAGGGCGCCCGGGCGGTCGCCAAGTCGCTGAACGGGCTGATCGCCGCCCGCCAGGTCGACGGGTTCGTCCTCTCCGACGTCATCCACGACGACCCCCGGGTCGACGCGCTCACCGAGGCCGGATTCCCGTTCGTCGCCTTCGGCCGCACGGCTCCCGGCCGCCCGCAGAACTGGGTGGACATCGACTCCGCCGCCGCCACCGCCGAGCTGGTCCGCCTCCTGCTCGGACAGGGTCACCGCCGGATCTGTTACGTCAACTCCGCCGCCTCCCTGCCCTGGCTCGCCGACCGCAGGGCCGGCCTGCTCCAGGCCGCTGCGGGCGCCCCCGACGGCGCCTTCGAGGTCGGCGTCCCCGACGACGACCCGGCCGCGCTCGCCCACGCGGTCCAGCGTCTGCTGGTCGGACCCGACCGCCCGACCGCCCTGGTCTGCGCGAGTGACTGGCTCGCCCTGACCGCCTACCAGGCCGTCCGCGCGGCCGGTCTCACCGTCGGCACCGACGTCGCCGTCACCGGCTTCAACGACATGCCGCTCTGTACGCTGCTCCAGCCCGCCCTCACCAGCGTGCGCCTGCCGCTCGCCGACATCGCCCACGCGCTCGTCGACCGACTGATCACCGTGGTCGAGGGCACCGCCACCGCACCGGCGACCGGACTCCTGCTTCCGGCGACGCCGGTCGTACGCGACAGCACGCCGGTCCGGTAGGCCCGCTGGGTGGCGTGCTCCTCCAGCACTCTGCCGCCGCGTCCGCGCCGAACCGCCCGACGGACAGGGCACCCGGACGGTCCCGGCTTCAGGCCCCCTTTCCGAAGACGAGGACTTCGGTGGAGGCGAAGCCCAGGGGGGCCGGGAAGCTGGCCTCCAGGGCGCAGCCGAGGGTCGCGAAGAGGTCCACGCACGTCTGGCGAGGCATGGCGGCCGGGTAGGAGCCGTGCCCCACCCCGCCCTTCGTCGCCCAGGCGCGCACAGTCGTCGGGTCCAGGCAGGTCTCCGTCATGACGTCGAAGACGATCCGGCCACCGGGTCGCGTGACGCGTGCCATCTCGAAGAAGTAGCGGGAGGCCTTGAGGAAGGTGACGGTATTGAAGACCTTGTGGGCCTGGACGAGGTCGACGCTCCCGTCGGGCGTGGGGGCGAGGCTGCTGCCTGACGTCGCCCGGGCGACCACCTTGAACGTGTCCACGAGGTAGTCGGCCCAGGGGGTCGCTGTCTCGTAGATCTCGTAGCGGCTCGGCGAGCACTCCTTCAGCGTCTTCTCCAGGTACCGGCCGGATCCGGGGCCGATCTCCAGCACCGTCTTCGGGTCGGCGGCGAAGACGCCGAGGGAGCGCAGTTCGTCGATGGTGGACTGGGTGGCGCCGGGCGTGCCGTTCATGACCTCGTCGAGGTAGTCGCCGACCGACAGGCCGGCCGACCGCGCGGCCCGCATGGTGGCCTCGAACGGGAGGAAGTCGTCCACTCCGCCCCGGTTGTCGATGCTGCGCACGATGTCGAAACCGGCGCGTCCCATGAGCCGCTTGAGGCCCGACTTCACTGCTGCCCTCATTCGGCATGACCTCCCAGGTCGTTTCCATGTGCGACGCGCGGAACCGCGGATCCGGGCGCGGGGCGGGACGGTGGATCAGCGACGAGGCGGGGGCCTATGTCGGGTGGTGGCGGGGCCGGGTACGGTTCCGCGCGTTTCGGTGAGGCGGCCGCGGCCGTCAGGGCAGGCACAGCAGACACTCCGGTGTCGGTGAGGGCACGCCGAAGTCACCGGCGTGCGTGAGGGCGGGATGGAGGGGAGTGCTGCCCGGGAGTCACGGGGCGCAGGGCTGAGCGCGATGGAGCAGGACCGAGAGCGCACGCGGTCGCGGCAGTGTGACGGCGGGCCGGGGCGCCGTTCGCGTCTTCGGCGGAGGCGCGTCCGCGCGGCGCGTGAGGAGGCGTACGGCGTACGGCAGGCGTGTCCACCAGCGGCGTGCGGTGCCGGCCGCCGCGTACGCGAGACGGGCGGGCAGATCTGCCGTGTTGCGGAGGAGGAGAATCAGGGCGTGCCCGACGAGGAGGTTCAACGCGGCCATGGCCAGGGGCTGATGGTGCCAGGCTGTCGGGAGCCGCAGGTGCCCGTCCAGCTGTGCCGCAGGGACGTCCGTCCTCGTCAGTGACAACCAGCCGGGCAGGAGTGCTTGCGCTGCGGTGAGGGCGAGAGTGCCTGCGCGGGGTGCTCCGGAACGGATGACCGGGTAGGCGCACGCGGCGAGACCCGATGCCGCGATTCCCAGAGCGGGCCAGGAGACGGCGGAGTCCGTCGTCGCGTGGTGGAGCCCCGCGGCGAGGGCGGCGCCGGTCAGGGCAAGGACGATCGCACAGGCGGCAGCGTCCCTTGCCGGCGTACGCCGAGCCGGGCGACAGTGATCGAATGCACGCGAGATCGGCATGACTCGAGCATCATGACTCAAGCACGCTCGGCTCTGAGGGCGAATGAGACTTTCCGGTCGCGTGGCACGCCACGCCACTACGACGTGCAGCTCCGTCGACCTTTCTTGGCCGAGGTTCGGTGCCTGTTGTACGAGGGCGAGGATGCTGGGATCCGCGACGGAACACGCCGGACGGCGACCTTGCCCGCGTGTGCTGATGATCCCGGAGGTTCCGAGGGCGGACAAGTGACGGCTGGGTGGCGAAGGCGATGAGGGGCCGGCCTTCCTTGCGCGATTCGGCGTCTCGTATCCGGGTACACGCGTACTGCCGTCCCTCACCCCTGGTAGTTTCTACATGGATGTAGAAGTAAGAGGATGCTTCGGGCAGGCTGTGATTCCGACACCTGCTCCGAACACCCCTGACTCGATGGAGTGGTCGATGGCCCTGTGGGACCGCATCAAGGAGTCCGCATCGACGATGCAGACTCAGCTGAACGCCAAGAAGAACGACCTCAAGTCCGGTGCCTTCCGTGACGCGAGCATGGCCATGTGCGCTCTCGTCGCCGCCGCCGACGGCACGATCGACCCCGCCGAGCGGCAGCGTGTCGCGCAGCTCATCGCCACGAACGAGGTGCTGCAGAACTTCGACGCGACGGATCTGCAGCGCCGCTTCGACGACAACCTCGACAAACTGACCGCCGACTTCGACTTCGGAAAGATCAGCGTTCTGCAGGAGATCGCCAAGACGAAGAAGAAGCCGGCCGAGGCCCGCGCGGTCGTCCAGATCGGCATCGTCATCGGCGGCGCCGACGGCGACTTCGACAAGACCGAGCAGGCCGTGGTGCGGGAGGCGTGCTTCACGCTCGACCTGCCGCCCCACGAATTCGACCTGTAGACCGAGCCGGAGGGAGACCGGTATGGAGATCTCGGGCGTGATCAGCGCCATCGTGATCGGAGTGATCATCGGCGCGCTGGGACGGCTTGTGCTGCCGGGACGCCAGCGAATCGGCGTGCTGTGGACGATCGCCGTCGGTATCGTCGCCGCCTTGGCCGGTGCCGCTATCGCCGGAGCCCTCGGTGTCGCCGACACGAAGGGCGTGGACTGGATCGAGTGGCTCATCCAGATCGCCCTCGCCGCCGTCGGCGTGGCGGCGCTGGAGCGTTTCAAGGCGCGCCACTGACGACGGGGAACGCCAGGGGGAGCGGTCATCACCGCTCTTCCGGCTCTCTCCCGACTACATGGGCGTGGCCGCGTGGAGGATCACCGCGAGTGTGATGGCGGAGTTCGCCGACGACAGCGCCGAAGCGGTGATCCCCGCCGCGGCCGCCCACGCCGCCAGGCTCACCTTGGTGAACACGGGCGACCAGATCCGCGCCGTGGGGGCCGGTCCCAGCAGAGCGGCCACGCGGCGCGGAACGGGCCCCGCCGGGGAGGCGAAATGCGCAAGGGCGGCCACGGGGGAGCCCTGCGAGATCAGCGCGGACTTGCCGATCGCCAGGGCCACGGTACGGCGATCGCCGACGGCGTTGGCCGCCTCTTCGTCGGCCCACCGCTCGGCCGTGAACACGACCGCGGTCTGCAGCGGGCGCAGGACGGGGTTCGCGCGGGCGGCCAGCCGTACGACGAGGAGGAACCGGTGGTGGCGGGCCGCCAGGTGGGCGCGCTCATGAGCGAACAGTGCCCGCCGCTCCGGGGAGCTGAGCCCGGCGAGCATCCCGGTGGTGACGACGACGCGGTCGCGGTGCCCGGGCAGGGCGTACGCGTACGGCGTCGGATCGGGTAGCACGGCCACGGACGTCGGCGGCAGGCCGGAGAGGGCGCGCTCGGCCCGCCTGCGCACCCTCCGATGGCGCCACGCCGTCCTCGTGCAGGCGACGAGCACGGCGAACAGGGCCGGGATCGCGACCCTGCCGGCCACCTCGTCGTACGGGACGGCCTCGCGTACCTCCTGGTCGGACCAGCCGTCGGGCAAGGGGTTGCCGGGCAGTTGGGCCGTGCCCACCACCATGAGCAGGGCCAGACACAGCGTGCTGCACACCGCGAAGACCCCGGCGACGCCGGTCAGAAGCCACGTGGCGGTCCTGGGGTGCAGATGTCTCTCGGCCAGCCGCGCGATCGGCCATGCCGACAAGGGCAGTACCAGCGGAAGGAAGACGAAGACTCCCACGCGTGTCAGCTCTCTTCTGACGGCGGTTCTGACAGCAGCGTGCGCAACAGCTGCTCGTCGCTGGGCGACAAGGTGGTCACGAAGCTCGTGAGAACGGCCTCACGGTTCTGTTCGGCGTCCAGGACCCTGCGCATCCGCAGCGCGGCGAGCCCGGCCTCGTCGGCCAGAGCCGTCCACTCGAAAGACCGCCCCACCCGCTCACGGACGACGGCACCCTTGGCGTGGAGGCGGGTGAGGATCGTGATCACCGTCGTGTACGCGAGATCGCCCCCCAGTCGCTCTTGGACCTGGCCGGCCGTCAGCGCTCCGGAACTCCCGCGCAGGACGGCGAGCACCTGCGTCTCGAGCTGCCCCTGACCGCGCCTGCGTCCGGACTGCCGCCCTCCGCCCTGGTCCGCCATGCCGTCGACCTCCTGCCTCGATTCCCCGCCTGCCGTTACGGGGCGGCCCATCGTACCGGCGCGTCACGCACCGGCCGACCGCCGTTCTCCTGGCGTCCGTCCGGCGGTACGCCCCGACGCCGAGAACGATGCGGGCACCCGGAGGGTGGGAGTCACGGGCGCGGTGAGCGGTGGGCCCCGCCGGGCTCGGAGGTGTCGCCCCGGCGCGCCGAGGGCCGGCTGACCTGGTACGTGGCCCGGGGTTCGGCAGCGTGACCGTCACCCTTCATCGCCTTGGTCTCGCTCTTGAGGATGCGGGCGGCCTTGCCCGCGTTGCGGGCCAGCTCGGGCAACTTCTTGGCGCCGAGCAGCACGATGACGACGATGAGGAGGATCGCGATCTCGCTGATGCCGAACATGTCTCTCCCGTTCAAGAGGGCGGGTCCGGCCTTCAATCTACAGTGGCGTAGAGAATGGTGGGAGTGCGGGAAGCCGACAAGGGGCCGGCTCCGGAGTCGACTTGGCCCTCGTCGTCGACGCGCGCCCGGGCCCACGGCAGTCGTCGGCCCGTGCCGCCTCCGAGGTCTGAAAGAATGATCAACCGCGCCGGGTCGGAGCCACGGGAACGGCCTGTGCCGCACGAAGACGACGGATGACGCGGGGCGGGGGACGATCGGTGGCGCGCGGCAGGCTGCGGACCCGGTTTCGGTACTGGTTCGACGGGACGATGGACCGGGGAACACCGGCGCTGATCAGCTGGCTGGCGCTGGCCTCGGTGCTGCTCATCGCGCTCGCCTCGACCCTGGTCGTGCTGTTCACCGACACGGACGCCGAGGACAACGGCGGCTGGTTCGGCGTGGCGTGGATGAGTCTGCTGCGCACGCTCGACGCCGGCACCATGGGCGGGGACACCGGAAGTCCGGTCTTCCTGGGCCTCATGCTGGCGGTGACCATCGGCGGCATCTTCCTCGTCAGCGCCCTGATCGGTGTCCTGACCACCGGCCTCAACCAGAAGATCCACGAGCTCCGCAAAGGCCGGTCGCAGCTCATGGAACGCGGTCACACCATCATCCTCGGCTGGTCCGACCAGGTCTTCACGGTCGTCTCGGAGCTCGTGGAGGCGAACCAGAGCGAACGGCGCTCGTGCGTCGTGGTCCTCGCGGATCGCGACAAGGTGTTCATGGAGGACGCCATCCGGGCCCGGATCCCGGACACCGGCAGCACCCGCGTCATCTGCCGCTCCGGCAACCCGCTCGTCCGGACCGACCTGGAGCTGGTCAGCCCGGACACGGCCAAGTCGGTCATGGTGTTGCCCTCGGCCGGCGAGGACAAGGACGTCGAGGTCATCAAGGTCCTCCTGCTGCTGAACAGCCGGCCGTGGCGGGGCGCACGGCCGGACATCGTCGCCGCCGTGCACGACTCGGACAACATCGCCGCGGCCCGCCTGGCCGCGGGCGAGGGCGCGTTGGTCATCGACGCCGAGGACATCGCCGTACGCCTCATCGCGCAGGCGCACCGCCAGACCGGCCTGTCGGGCGTCTTCAACGAACTGCTCAGCTTCGTCGGCAACGAGTTCTACCTCCGCGAGGAGCCCGCCCTCGTCGGGACCACCTACGGGACGGCGCTGCACGCCTACGATGTCGGCGCTCCGGCCGGACTGCGACGGGCGGACGGCGCGGTACTCGTCAACCCGCCCATGGACACGCTCATCGGCCGGGGCGACCAACTGCTCGTGATCGCGCAGGACGACCTGCTCATCCGGCTCGCCCGGACCCCTCCCCGGATCGTCGAATCGGCCATCACCTCGGCCCCGGCCGAGCCGCCGCAGCTCGACCGCACCCTCCTCATCGGCGAGAACTCCCGCACGAGCAAGCTGGTCACGCTCCTCGACAGCTTCGTCCGGCCCGGCTCGACCCTGGACGTCGCCGCGCCCCGCCGCCCGGACAGTGCGCTGGAGCAACAGACGGTGAACCTCACCGTGGGCTACAAGCACTGCGAACCGACCCGCAGGTCCTCGCTGGAGACCCTGGACCTGGGCGCCTACCAGCACATCGTCGTGCTCTCCGACGACACGATCGCACCCGGCCCGGCCGACGACCGGACGCTCGTGACCCTGCTCCACCTGCGGGACATCGAAGTGCGGCTCGGCGACCCGTACTCGATCGTCACGGAGATGAACGACGACGCCAACCGCGAGGTCGCCCAGGTGACCAAGGCCGACGACTTCATCGTCAGCACCAAGGTGATCAGCCTGCTCCTGACCCAGCTGAGCGAGAACCGCGACCTGTACGACGTCTTCACCGATCTCTTCAACCCGGAGGGCTCGGAGATCTACCTCAAGCCGGCATCGGACTACGTCGTCCTCGGCGCGGAGGCCAACTTCGCCACCGTCGTCGAGGCGGCCCGTCGGGAGGGCGAGACCGCGATCGGCTACCGCCTCGCCCGACACGGCGAGGTCCCGCCCAACTACGGGATCTTCCTCAATCCGTCGAAGACCGCCTCCCTGACCCTCGGGCCCGCGGATGCGATCGTCGTCCTCGCGGAGGGCTAGGACTCCCGCCGGGCCCCACACGCCGCCGTCGGCCACGATCACCGCGAACACCGCGGCCCCGACCCCGATGGTCGCCCTCACCCGCGCCCTGCTGCGGCTGCTGAGAGTCGAGCCGAAGGGTGAGGTCAGCTCCGTGTTCACGGACGACGAGCTCGAGCGGACCGTGGCCCGCGCAGGCCTCTCCCGCTTCCCGCTTCCCCGTTCTCGGCCCCGTCGGCGCCGACACGGTCTCCCACGCCGTCGAGCAGCTTCGTCGCCGCCGTGCTTCTTCGGCGCTGGTACGGGATGGGGGAGGAGCCGTGACGGGACTGGTCAGTCTCGACGGCCTGCTGGTCCGGCTGACGGGTCCGCAGACGGCGTCCTGATCGACGCCGTCCGTCTGCCGGCCGCGTATGACGCCGCGGACCGCTCCCGTACGGGTGTGTGCGCAGGCCACCGGTGGTGAAGGGCGTCGATGTGGAAGGTGTGGCGGTGACTGCGGCCGGGGACATCGGCGAGGTGAGGGTGGTCGCCGGGTAGATCGGGGTGAAAGTGCGTCAGCTCCGCGGGGTCGGTGCGCGGCCACAGGCGTACGGCGACCGCGGCGGCGGCGAGGGCGATGGCGGTGAGCACGGCGGCCGACACCGCCAGGCCGGCCCGGGCGGCGAGCCAGCCGGCCAGCGGGTAGGTGACGAGCCAGCAGGCGTGCGTGAGGGAGAACTGGGCGGCGAAGGCCGCGGGCAGATCCGGTGCCGCCGCCGAGCGGCGCAGCAGCCGTCCACCGGGGGTGAGGATCGCGGAGGTCGCGGCCCCGATGATCAGCCAGGCGGCCAGCAGGAGCGGCCACGACAGAACGCCTCCGCCGAGAACGGTCGCCAGCAGTGCGAGCGCTCCGGTCATGGCGAAGGCGGCGGGCAGCATCAGAGTCCGGTCACCCAGACGCCCGAGGACCCGCGGCAGCAGCAGCGCGACGATCATCGAGCCGGCCCCGTACGCCCCCAGCGCGAGCGACACGTCACCGGCCGAGCGGTCGAGGGTGTCCCTCACCAGGACGACCGTGTTGACCAGCACCATGGCGCCGACGGCCGCGACCACGAAGTCGAGCGCGAGCAGGGCCCGCAGGCGCGGGGTGGCGAGGAAGAGGCGGGTCCCGAAGGCGGCCTTCGCGTAGACGCCGCCAGTGCGTTCGACCGGCCGGGGCTTGGGCAGCAGGACGGAGACGACCAGGACCCCGGAGGCCACGAAGCCGGCGGCCGTGCCGGTGAAGAGCCAGTTGTACGCGACGAGCGAGAGCAGCGCGGCGGCCAGTGCGGGGCTGAAGAGGCTTTCCAGGTCGTAGGCGAGCCGGGAGAGCGACAGGGCGTGGGTGTAGTCGTCCTCGTCGGGCACTACCTCGGGGATGGTCGCCTGGAACGTGGGGGTGAATACGGCGGACGCGCCTTGGAGCAGGAAGATCAGGATGTAGACCTGCCACACGTCGGTGACGAACGGCAGGGTCAGGGCGACGCCGGCACGGACGAGGTCCATGGTGACGAGCAGTGCCCGCCGGGGTATCCGGTCGGCGAAGGCGCTGATCAGCGGGGCCATGCCGACGTACGCGACCATCTTGATGGCCAGGGCGGTGCCGAGCACGGCCGAGGCGCTCCCACCGGCGAGGTCGTACGCGAGCAGGCTCAGGGCCACGGTCGCCAGACCGGTGCCCACGAGGGCGACGACCTGGGCGGTGAACAGGTGGCGATAGGTGCGGTTCCTCAGGACGGACAGCACGCGGGCATCCCTCGGTCGGCAGCAGGTGATTCCAGCGTAGCCGACGCGTGCATATGTGCGCACCTATTGATTCAGGGGGTCCGGCGCGGAGAGCGCCGACCGTGTCCTCGCCGCGCTGCGAGCACGGTGGTGGCGGGCGAGCCGGGTCGCCGCCCTGGTCGTCGACGTCTACCTGTACCGAAGCCCTGACAACCCGCGGCCGGGCCTCAGTCGTGCCAGGGTTCGCCGCTCACCTGGTGGTCGGCGTGGCTGATCGCCTCGACGACCAGGCGCTTGAGGTGGCCGTCCGGCAGCGAGTAGACCACGCGACGGCCTTCCTTGCGCGACTCGACGAGGCCGCCGAGCCGGAGCTTCGCCAGATGCTGGCTGACCGCGGGCCGGGCGGCGCCGACCGCCTCGGCGAGCGCGGTCACGTCCGACTCCCCGCGGGCCAGCAGCCACACCAGATGCAGCCGGGTCGCGTCGGCGAGCAGCGCGAAGACCCCTGCAGCCGCCAGAAGCTCGCGAGAGCCCGGTGTGTGCTGATGCGCAGCAGTAGCAGCTGGAGAGACGTCGCGTGAGGACATGCAGGCATCGTAGGCGCACCTCGCAGGCGGCATCGCGAGGAATGGCGCCCGGAGTCCGTCCCGCATCGGCGGTCGGAGGGCTCGGAACGCCGGCTCCAGGAGCCGCGCGTTCGGAGGCTCCCGCAGTGTGACGAGAGCGCCCCGCCGTCACCGCCTGTCACCCCGGGGGCGCCTGTGGTTCCGCCCGTGAGATCGCCAACGCGACTTCCGTGTCGTGGTGGAACTTCATCGCCCGCACGGACGAGGAGATCCGCCAGAGGGGAGGACCGGATGAACGGCGGCCGCTTCGGTGAGGCGCAGGGCTGCCCCGGTGCCCCGCTGCCCGCCCTGGAACTCCCCACGACTCCGCTCGAAAACCAGCGCAACCCGCGCTGACCGGGGTTTTCTCCCCTGGCCGATCGGGGAGTGGGCGGACGCCCGGCCCTCCCTGCGGCTGTCGGCGCGACTGTGCGAGGGGGTGCATATCGCGGTCCCTGTACGGCCCGGATCTTGTCGGCGCGGAGCGGGCGACCAACCGGCTGAAGAACCTCCACGCCGTCACGACCGGGCACGAGAAGCGCGATTGCGCCTTCCCCGGGACCGGCTCTCGCAGCAGCGACGGGCGCTCGGCGCGGCCTGCCGCCCGGTCCTCGACACGAGCGCTCGCAGCGCGTCGAGGCGCTGTCCGGCGCGTACGGGACGGCCCGGTAGCCGCCTTGCCGCGCCCGAGCCGGGTGGCGGGCCGGGCCCGCTCCGGCCTCTCACCCGAAACCGCCTACGATGGCCGCCCATGAGCACGAATGACGACCGAAGACCCCTGGTCGACGGACGCTTCCGACTGATCTCCCGACTCGGCAGCGGTGGCATGGGCACCGTCTGGCGCGCCCGCGACATCGCCCTCGACCGCGACGTCGCCCTCAAGGAGGTCCGCCCGCCCGACCCCGCCGTCGAGGACGCGAACCCCGGATTCGCCGCGCAGCTGCGCGAACGCGCCGTCCGCGAAGCCCGCGCCCTGGCCCGGCTGTCGAACCCGCACGTCGTGACGATCCACCACATCATCGAGCCGCAGGACGGCTCGCACCCGTGGATCGTGATGGAGCTCGTCGAGGGCAGCTCCGTGTACGACCGGCTCGCCGCGGGCCCGATGCCCGTCCCCGAGGTGCTCGCCCTCGGCCGCCAGGTCCTCTCCGCACTGCGCGCCGCGCACACCGCCGGCATCCAGCACCGCGACGTCAAACCCGCCAACGTCCTGCTCCGCCACGACGGCGGGGCCGTGCTCACCGACTTCGGCATCGCCGCGTTCGACGGCGCCACCTCCCGGCTCACTTCCACGGGCGACCTGATCGGCTCGCCGGAGTTCATCGCCCCCGAGCGGGTCCGCGGCGAGGAGGGCAACCCGGCCTCCGACTTGTGGTCGCTCGGCATGCTCCTGTACGTGGCGGCCGAGGGCCACCACCCGCTGCGCCGCGCCACCGGCCTCGCGACCGTGGTCGCGGTGCTCGACGACCCGATCCCCGCGCCGGTGCGGTCCGGCGCGCTGGGTCCCGTACTGACCCGGCTCCTCGTCCGCGATCCGGCGCAGCGGCCGGACGGGGCGCTCCTTGACCGGCTGTTGGCGGAGGCTGAGGGCGGCGCGGCCGCGGCTCCTGCTCCCGCCGCTGTTCCCGCCGTTCCTTCTGCGCCCGCTGCCGTCCCCGCCGCCC
>NZ_MWIG01000519.1:0-1323 GCF_002156145.1 Streptomyces sp. NRRL B-24572
CCCCGCGCGGCGCGGGCGTCGTCCGCTACCTGCTGGGAGTGCGCGGGGTCGCCGCGCCCGACGCCGCCGAGGCCGTCGCCTGGACCGCGCCGGACGTGATCGCCGCCGCCGGGGGCTGGTCCACGTCCGTCGCCGCGCGCGTGCTCGCCGACTGGCTCCACGCGCGCGCGGACACCGCCGACGCCTGGTCCCAGCTGCTCGCCGCCCTCGGCACCGTCCACGCCGGCACCACCGAGGCGGCGGCCACCCGCGGTCTCTTCGCCGTCCTGGACACGGCCGGCGCACCGCCCGAGGCCCTGCGCGGCGCCCTCCGCGACCCGGTCATCGGCGCGTACGCCCTGGACGCCCTGCGGGAGAGGGGCGAGCAGGCTGACCCGATCCAGGTGCGGACCTCGGCCCGGGCGCTGCACGTCCTCGACTCACTGCCCGCGAAGAAGGGGCCCCTGGAGTCCCGCCGTGCCGCCTTCGACACGGCGGCGGCCGCCTGGCCCGGCGGTTCCGCCGCCCTGGTCCGCGCGATGGCGGCGGCGGACCGGCACGAGACCGAGCGGGTCCTGCGCCCGCTCGGCATCGCGCTCCCGTGAGACCGGATCACCCCGCCGTGAGGTACATCCCGGACGCACCCGACCCGGCCGTGTTCCTGCAGCTCTTGTTCCCGGTCGGGGCGGCGTAGATCAGCGCCAGGCAGCGGCCCAGGGCCTGCTGGCCGTAGGCGTTGGGGTGCATCGACTCCTGGACGAGGCCCTGTGTGCTCTGGCTGTCGATCCAGCGCGCCCACTCGCTCGTCGTCGCCGACGGCGGCACGGTCGCCGTCACCTGCTTGCTGGCCTTGGCACAGACCTCACGGCCCTGGAGCGCGTCCCGCAGGTCCATGAACTGCACGCCCTTGGCGGTGGCGACGCCCTTGAGCCGGTCGGCGATCTGGGGGACGAGGGAGTCGCGGGCCCAGTCGGAGTCGAGGTTCCAGAAGGGGCAGCCACCGGTGTTCGTACGGGCCCAGCCGCTCTCCGCGTACCGGTTCTCGGCGGCGCGCGGGATGGGGGAGGGGTACGACTGGAGGACGATGCGGTAGTCGGAGGCGGCGTATCCGGCGGTGGTCATGACCGCCCGGATCTCGTCGACGGACCGGCCGACGGCGGCCATCACGCCGTCGATCTTCGCGTCGACCTCGGCCTGCTGGTCGTCGTGGCAGTACGAGTACCAGACGATGTAGTCGGTCGCGCAGGTGGAGATGATGTCGGCGAAGCCGAGGTCGTTGCCGCCGATGGACAGCGCGATCAGCTTGACGTCGTTCGCGGCGGCGACGGCCGCCAGCTGGTCGGC
>NZ_MWIG01000052.1:0-2843 GCF_002156145.1 Streptomyces sp. NRRL B-24572
CCATCGCCGCCCTCGCGGCCTCCGGCGCCCTGCGCCCCCACATCGAGGCCGTCTTCCCCCTCGCGGAAGCCGCCAAGGCCCACACCCTCGGCGAGACCGACCGCACCACCGGCAAGCTCGTCCTCACGGTGCACGGCGCCTGAGCCCGACTCACGAGGCCCGCGTCCCGGACGCCGTGAAGACGGGGACCGCCAGGAAGAAACGGTCCCCGGCGGCGCGGGCGGTCTGGTCCGCCGTCCAGGCCTCCGCCTCTTCCGGGGTGACGGCTCCGGTCCGTACCGCCGACTCCGCGAGACCCGCCGCCAGCGGGAGCCGGCGGGCGTCGGTGAGGACGGCGGTGGAGACCTCCACCTCCACCTCCTCGAAGCCGTGGTCCAGGAGCAGGCCGCGGAAGCGGCGCGCGACGCGCGGTCCGGTCACCAGGTCCGCGCGCGCGTGCACGATCCTCCGGGTCAGGGCGCCGTCCTCCGCGTCGAGGACGAAGGTGTCCCAGTCCTGCCCGGTGAGCACGGCCCGCCCGCCCGGCGCGAGGACCCGGCGCGCCTCCGCGAGCGCCGCCCCCGGATCGGGCAGCTCGTGCAGCACCTTGTCCGCGCGGTACGCGTCCCAGGCGCCGTCCTCGTACGGCAGCGCGCCCGCCTCCGCGACGGCGAACGCATGCCCCGGGTGGCGTTCCCGCGCCGCGGCGATCATCTCCTCGTCCCGGTCGACACCGGTGGCGAAGGCCCCGAGCGCGCTCGCCTCCGCGACGGCGAGCCCTCCGCCGCAGCCGACATCGAGCAGACGGGTGCCCGCGGCCACCCCCAGGAGGTCGTACGAACGGGCGCGCAGCGCGGCCGCTCCCGGGGCGCGGTCGACGGCGTCGAGGACGGCGAGCAGGGAGGAGGGACGGCGGTCAGGGGAAAGGCGGTGGTCGCGGCCCGAACGGGCCGCAGGAGTAGTGGACATGGCGACCACGCTCGTGGTTAATGCCGACATGAAGTCAAGCAGCACGCCCCCGACGCCTCCTGCGCTCCCGACGCCTCCTGCGCCTCCGACGTCTCCCGCGTCTCCCGCGATGAGCATCGGCGAACTCGCGGGCCGGTTCGGTCTCGCGACCCACGTGCTGCGGCACTGGGAGTCCACCGGACTCCTCGACCCCGCCCGCGACCCCCATGGCCGCCGCCGCTACGACGACACCCACGTCACCCGCGTCGCCGTCGTCATCCGGGCCAAGCGCGCGGGTCTCTCCCTCGACGACATCCGGGAGCTGCTCCGGGCCGGCGACCCGGGCGCCCGTCGGCAGCGGCTCGCCGCCCACCGCGAGGAGCTCCGGCGCCGGATGGCGCAGGCGCAGGCCTGCCTCGACATCGTCGAGTGCGCGCTGGGCTGCGCGCACGACGATCTCGCCGACTGCCCCCGCTTCCGGGAGGCCGTCGCCGCCACGGCCGGTGGCGAAGACCTCCCCGACGGGACCGGCACAAACGGACCTACTCGCTGGTACGGTCCCTGACCTACCGGCGGCTCCACACGGGAGCCGTCGGACCCGGGGAGGGGCGGAACCATGACGCGGCGAACGGGCGGGGTGCTTCCCGAAGGGCTTGCCGAGGCGATACGCGGGACCGCCGACGACATCGCGGCGGTCCTGCGCACCCCGGCGCGGGACGCCGGCCGGCTGCCCGTGCCCCGCTCCACCTGGACGGTCGGGGAGGCCGCCGCCCACCTGGCGCAGGCGAACGCCCTCATGGCCGACCTGGCCGCAGGGCACGAGCGCCCCTACGGCGACGGCACCCCCGGCAGCCTGGCCGAGGCCAACGAGCGCGCCCTCGCCGGGTTCGACGAGCGGTCACCCGGTCCGCTCGCCGAGATGATCACGGCTCAGGCAGCCGCGTTCCTCGGGAGCATCGAGGAGCGCGACCCCGCCGAGCCGATCTCCACACCCCTCGGCCGCCTGAGCCCGGCCGTCCTCGGCTCGTACCTGCTGACCCACATGCTCGGCCACGGCTACGACCTCGCCCTCGCCCTGGACCGGCCCCACATGCTCGACGCCCGCCGGGTCGAGCTCACCCTGCCGTTCATGATCGAGGCGATGCCCCGGGTCGCCGACCCCGCCGCCGTCGCCGGCCTCACCGCGAGCTTCGCCGTACGGCTCCGCAGCGGCCCGGGTTTCGGCGTCGTCATCACGGACGGCACGGTCAGGACCGACCACGAACCACCGGCCCGGCCCGACTGCACGATCCTCACGGAGCCGGTCGCCTTCCTCCTCCTCGGTCTCGGGCGGCTCGACCCCTGGCCGGTGATCACGCGGGGCAAGGCGCTCGGCTGGGGCCGCAAGCCCTGGCTCGCCCCCCGCTTCCCCCGCCTCTTCCGCGCGCCCTGACCGTGCGTTCCCGGCCCCGCCGATGGATCCTGGAGGTATCGGAAGGGGCCGTGCCTCGGTTGCGCGCGACCCGGCGATGCAAGGAGGCGGACCATGAGCCGCACGCTGGAATGGACGGTCGGTGTGGAGCTGACCGAGGACAGCGGCAGGACGAAGGCCGAGGCCCGGCTGGACACCGGCACCTCGACGATCACGGGGCACGGCTCCGCGCGGTGCAACCCCGCGGACGTGGACGTGCCGGCGATCGGCGACGAACTCGCCGCGAGCCGGGCGATGAAGGACCTGGCCGGCAAGCTCATGAGGGAGGCCAACCGGGAGATGGAGGCGGTGGGCGCCGGGACCGTACCCCAGCACACCGGCCCCGGATACGGCTGGCCGGAGGCGGTCTCCTGACGGAACCGCCTCCCGCGCCGGGAGCCCGACGGGCCGGTGAGGCCCCGCCGGGCTCCCCGCTCGTGCGCCCCGACACCCCCTAGGGGGTGTC